>CAXTEW010000082.1:0-6226 GCA_964243175.1 uncultured Acidobacteriaceae bacterium | reverse complement strand
CTCCGGCCTGGGCCTGGTGCAAGGCAAGCACTCCGGCCTGGGCCTGGTGCAAGGCCAGCACTCCGGCCTGGGCCTGGTGCAAGGCCAGGACACAGCAGGGCAGCAGGGGCGGCTAGAGCTGGCCCGTGGCATGGTGGAGAACTTCTTCTTTGAGATCGACCATTACGGCAACCTGCTGAACGCGAACCGCACGTACTATCTGACCCGGTCGCAGCCGCCGCTGCTTTCGTCGATGATCCGGCTGGTGTACGACGCGGAAAAAGCCGCGGGAGCGCAGCGCGAGGCGTGGCTGGCCGGCGCTTACTCCCATGCGGTCAAGGATCACGCCTTGTGGCTTACCCCCGAGCATGCCGCCGGCGCCACCGGCCTGGCCCGATACCACGATCTTGGCGAAGGCCCGGTGCCGGAGATGGCAGACGCCAGCACGTATTATCCCGACATCCTTCGCTGGCTGCTCGCGCACCCGGAAGTGAAGACGGATTACGTGGTTGAGGCACCTGGCGCGCAGTTCCCTCCTCCTGAAGGCAGTGCCGGCGGATCGCTGATCCCGACGGGTGCTGTCGAGGAAATCACGCGCAGGAGCTGCAACCCGGCGAACTCCGAGGTCTGCGCGCACGCCCATGTCGGCACCCACTGGCTGTCGCGCGCGTTTTATGAAAGCGACCGAGCCGATCGCGAATCCGGCTTCGACACCACGTTCCGCTTTGGGCCCTTCGCAGGCAGCGCTGCCGATTACGCGCCCGTGTGCCTCAACGCGCTGCTCTACAAGTACGAGCTGGACCTGGCCTGGATGGCAGAGCGCCTGCACAAGCCCGGCGAAGCCGCGCCGTGGGAGCGGCAGGCAGCAGCGCGCCGGGCGGCGATCAACCAATACCTGTGGAGTGCAAGAGCAGGCCTTTACTACGACTACGACTACGTGACGCGGCAACAATCGACTTACCGGTACGTTACGACGTTCTATCCCCTGTGGGCCGGTGCTGCGAGCCCGGCGCAGGCTCACGCCGTAGCTGCAAACCTGCCGTTGTTTCTCAAGCCAGGCGGAGTGGCCATGAGCACGACAGCGAGCGGCGTGCAGTGGGACCTGCCGTATGGCTGGGCGCCAACGACGTACTTCGCAGTACGCGGGCTGGAGCAGGCCGGCGAGGATGCCGGGGCTCGCACCGTCGCGCAGCGGTTTGTCCATACCGTTGAGAATGGCTATGCGCACGACGGAACCATGCGCGAGAAGTACAACGTCGTCAGCAGCGATGCCGATGTACAAGTCAGCGCGGGGTACAAGCAGAACGTGATTGGTTTTGGCTGGACGAATGGCGTGTATCTACAGTTAGAGCAGCTGCTCGCTACGCCGGCTGCCGCGAGGAAAGAGTAATGCCTCGGCATGACCGCGACCTCGCGGTTGTAGGCCTGGGCGAGCTGCTGTGGGATGAGCTGCCGGGAGGCCGCCAGCTGGGTGGCGCCCCGGCAAACTTTGCCGTGATGGCTGCCCGACTGGGCGTGCACGGCATCATCGCCAGCCGCATCGGCAGCGATGAGCCCGGCGCCGCGGCCCGCGCGCTGCTGGGCGACATGCCGGTAGACGCGCGCTTTCTGCAGACGGACCCGTACCGGCCTACCGGGAGGGTCTCCGTCACGCTCGAAAATGGTCAGCCGGGGTACGTCATCCACGCCCCCGTGGCCTGGGACGCACTCGACCTCACACCCGCCTGGCAGGAGCTGGCGGCACGCGCTGATGCCGTGTGCTGGGGCACGCTGGCGCAGCGCGACGCGGTCTCCGAAGGGACGATCCACGGCTTCCTTGCCGCGACGCGCAGCGACTGCCTGCGGATCTTCGACGTCAACTTGCGACCGCCCTTCTTTCGCGCGGAATGCGTTGTTCGCTCGCTGGCCCGGGCCACCCTGCTCAAGCTGAATGACAGCGAGATGCCGCTGCTGCTTTCGCTCGCCGGCCTGCCCGCGGCTACCCCGTATGGCGCCGATGACGATGCAGCGCGATCGGCAGCGCTGGTCGGCGATGCGCGACGGGTGCTCGCCGCCTACCCTGCGCTCGAACGTGTGGCGATCACACTCGGCGCGCACGGCAGCCTGCTGGTGACGCGCGATCTCGTGGAGCGGCACCACGGCATACATTGCACCGTGGTCGACACGGTCGGCGCCGGCGATGCCTTTACCGCGGCGTTGACCGTGAATATGCTGCTCGGCGCCTCCATGGCAGAGCAAAGCGAAGCGGCCAATCGCTGCGGCGCGTGGGTAGCCAGCCAGCCGGGTGCCATGCCGGAGCTGCCCAGCTAGAGACAAGACCGCCTGTGCGGCTGGCAGCCACTTCGTGGCGGGTGACCTTAAGAGAAAAATGCCACGTGAGTGGCTGCCAGCCGCACAGGCGGTCTTGTCTTCTGTCTCTGCCAGCCGCCCAAGTAAACTGGTCCCATGTTGCAACTGGCGGATGCCGGCAAGCGCTTCGGCCACAAATTACTTTTCGAGCATGCTAACTGGCTCATCACCGGGACTGAGCGCACCGCGCTGGTGGGCGCCAATGGCACCGGCAAATCTACGCTCATGAAAGTGCTCGCCGGGCTGGAAACGCTCGACTACGGCACGCTGCAGCGGGTGCGCGGCACCAGCATCGGTTACCTGCCGCAGGATGGCCTCACCCTTGCCGGCCGCTCCGTCTTCGACGAGTGCCTGAGCGTTTTCGACGAGCTGCATGCCATCGAGCGGGAGCTGGGCACACTGTCTACGCAGCTTTCTGAGCTTGACCCTGCAAGCGAAGCGTATGCCGCGGCAGCCGAGCGCTATTCAACGCTGGGCTCGCGCTTCCACTCGCATGATGGCTATGCGCTCGATGCCCAGGTAGGCGCTGTGCTGGGTGGGCTGGGTTTTTCAAAGGCAGACTGGACGCGGCAGACAGAAGAGTTTTCGGGGGGCTGGCAGATGCGCATCGCGCTCGCGAAACTGCTACTGGCCAAGCCGGACCTGCTGCTGCTCGACGAGCCGACCAACCATCTCGATCTGGAAACGCGCACCTGGCTCGAAACCTATCTGCGGACGTATCCCAAAGGCTTCATCCTTATCTCGCATGATCGCTATTTCATCGACACCACGGTGACCAGGATTGTGGAGGTGTGGAACAAGGCGCTGCACACCTACACCGGGAACTATGCGAAGTACCTGCAGCAGCGCGAGGAGCGCAGGCAGCGGCTTGAGGCCGCATACCGGAACCAGCGCGAGCAGATAGAGCACCTGGAAACATTTATCAATCGCTTTCGCGCGCAGGCCACCAAGGCGAAGCAGGTCCAGAGTCGCATCAAGGAGCTCGAAAAGATCGAACGCATCGTGATCCCGGAGGAAGAATCCGCAATCCACTTCTCGTTTCCACAGCCGCTGCCCTCGGGCCGCACGGTGGTGGAAGTACAGGGGCTGCACAAGAGTTATGGCGCGAAGAAGGTTCTCGATGGCGTCGACTTCACCATCGAGCGTGCGGACCGCATCGCATTAGTCGGAGCAAATGGCGCGGGTAAGTCGACGCTGGTGCGCATCTTGAGCGGGCAGGAGCCGCCCACGGCCGGCACGCTGCGCCTGGGCCACAACGTGCTGCCGGAGTTCTTTGCGCAGGACCAGTACAAGGTGCTCGATCCCGCGGCGAAGATGCTGGACGATATCTCCGGTATCGCGCCGCGTGTTCCGGATGCCGAGCTGCGCGGGCTACTGGGCTGCTTCCTGTTTACCGGCGACGATGTGTACAAGCCTCTGGGCGTGCTTTCAGGCGGGGAGCGCAACCGCTACGCGCTCGCCAAGATCCTGGTGAGCCCGGCGAATTTTCTGCTGCTGGATGAACCGACCAATCACCTGGATATGCGCGCCAAGGATGTGCTGCTTGATGCGGTCAAGCACTTCCAGGGAACAGTGATTTTTGTGTCGCACGACCGCTACTTCATCGACGGCGCGGCCACGCGTGTTTTCGAGGTCGAAGAAGGCCACGTGCACGTCTACCCGGGCAACTACGAGGATTACCTGTACCGCAAAGCGCAGACGACAAGCACAGAAAGCGCCAACGGCAATGGGCATGTGGTCGCTGCGGGCCCGGCCAGTGCGCCGGTCAAGCCTGCGCTGGCCAGCACACCTGTCCTTGCACCGTCAGGGCCGCCGGAAGCCGCGCGGACGAAAAAGCTGAACCCCATCAAGCTGCGCCAGATGCAGGATCGGCTGCAATGGGTGGAGGAGGAAGTACCGCGCTGCGAGGCGGCGATCGCAGTGACAGAAGGGCAGCTTGCCCATTACAGCAGCGCCGAGGAGACGCAGCGCTTGTCAGCCCAGCTGACGAGCCTCCGCGCTGAGCACGCCTCGCTCAACACCGAGTGGGAAGAATTGATGCTGCAGCTGGAAGAGCAGGGCGTCGGTTCCTAGGCTCGCTTTGCAGAGCGACGACTTGCCATCGCAAGGCAACCTGCCTCAGGCATAATCAGTGCCATGGGAACGCCGCCGCTGTGGAAGCCGGAAAGCTGGACCGCCCGCCTCGCGGAGCTCGAGGCCCAGGCACCTGGGGAAAAAGAAGCGCCGCTGCGCCGCGACGTTCGCCTGCTGGGTATGCTGCTGGGCGAGGTGCTGCGAGAGCAGGCCGGCGACGCTCTTTTCGCAAAGGTGGAAGAGCTGCGCCAGAATGCCATTCGGCGGCGCGAGGAGCAGGCGGCCGGCGAGTCGCATGCCGCGGACCAGCGCCTGCAGAACGCCGTCCTCGGCATCAGCCAGCAACCGGTTGACGAGCTTTACCAGCTGACGCGTGCCTTCGCCTTCTATTTCGAACTGACCAATCTCGCCGAGACCAACCACCGCAAGCGCCGCCGGACTGCGGCACAGATCAGCGGTGCGGCCGCAGCGCAGCGGGGCTCGCTGCGCGGAACGCTGCGGGCGATGCGGGCCGCCGGCATCCCTGCCGAGGAGGCCATCGAGCACCTCCACAAAATTGATATCACCCCGGTGTTTACGGCGCACCCCACTGAGATTGCGCGCCGCTCGATCCTGTTCAAACGGCGACGCATGGGCGAGCTGCTGGAGTCGCTCGATCGCATTCCCCTGGCCGACGATGAGCTGCAGCGCCTACAGTCGGAACTGACCGCCGAGATCACGGCGCTATGGCAGACAGATGAAGTACGCAGCCGGCAGCCTTCGGTCGCGGACGAGATCAAGATGGGACTCGACTACTACGAGGTCTCTATCTTCGCGACTCTGCTCCCCCTGTATACCGAGGTAGCCAGCGCCATCGCGAGCGAGTATGGCGTCACAGTCGATATCGCGGAAATGCCGCTGCTGCTTAGGTTCGGCTCCTGGATTGGCGGGGACCGGGACGGCAATCCGTTTGTCACACCGGCGGTTACATTAGCAGCGATCCGCGACGCACGTATGCGGCTGCTGGCCCAGTACCAGCAAGGCGTACAGCGACTGATCAGCCTGTTGACCAGCTCGTCGCAGCAGGTGCCGGTCAGCGAGGCTCTGCTAACTCGCCTGGCCGAGTACATGCGCTCGGTCGCCAGCCGTGACAACGACGAGCGCTTTGCCGGTCACTTCGAGTTTGAGAACTATCGCCGCTTTGCTGCCTGCATGGGGGCCCGCCTGGCCAACACACTTGCGATCGAAGCCGGCGAGCCGGGGAGCCTGGAAGCAGCGCTCACCGCGCTGCCTGCCTATGGCGGCGCGCATGAGTTTCTCGCTGACCTGCGCCTGGTGCGCAGCAGCCTGCACGGGAATCACGGCGAGCGGCTGGCCGCGACGCTGATCGATCCCCTGCTGCTGCTTGCACGCACATTTGGCCTGCACCTGCATACGCTTGATGTGCGCCAGCATGCACGCTTCCACGCGCAGGCGCTCGATGATGTTTCGAGTTGCGGCGAAGCGTCGCGCGGCTCAGTACCCAGTGCTTTCAGCGCGCAGACTCTCGACGTACTCGAAACCTTTCGCGCCATCGCCGAAGTCAAGAGGGGCGCCGTTCCCGAGGCGATCCGCACCTATGTCATCTCGGGCGCCGCGATCAAGGAAGATGTGCTCGCCGTGTTATGGCTTGCGCGGTTTGCGGGTGTCTCTGCGATGGCCGAGGGGCGGGATCCGGGCTTGATGCCCGTCCCGCTTTTCGAGTC
The DNA here is from genome assembly GCA_964243175.1 of uncultured Acidobacteriaceae bacterium. Classification (GTDB taxonomy): domain Bacteria; phylum Acidobacteriota; class Terriglobia; order Terriglobales; family Acidobacteriaceae; genus EB88. The sequence continues at coordinate 101 of CAXTEW010000082.1, read as the reverse complement.
GATCGAAGACCTGCGCAACGCTCCCGAGGTATGTCGTACGCTGTGGGCCGACCCCGAATATCGCAAGCTGCTGGCCAGCTGGGGCAATGTGCAGGAGGTGA
>CAXTEW010000081.1:8757-11017 GCA_964243175.1 uncultured Acidobacteriaceae bacterium | reverse complement strand
GTTATTTGGTGGACCTGATCGGGATCGAACCGATGACCTCTTCCATGCCATGGAAGCGCGCTCCCAGCTGCGCCACAGGCCCACATGCTTCCGGGGTGCAGGTCTTATTCTGCCCGCATGAGGCTGGTTCGTCAACCCGCCGGGCCAAATCGCTGCCAGCACCAGGGGCCTAGGTGTTTCGTTCGGCGATGTAGGCCTCGATGGCCGCGTCGAGCGTGCCCTGGGCTTCAAGGAGGAAATCGATCGCATCGCGACCTGCTCCGCGGCCACCTTTCGATGGCGCAATCCAGTGCGCGGCCGCCTTGACCTGCGGCCGGGCATCGGCAACCGCCATGGCCAGCCCGCAGGCGCGCATCACCGGCAAATCGATCACATCGTCTCCCAGGTAGGCCGTCTGCTCGAGCGTCAGCCCTTCCTTCGCCAGGATCTCGTGCACCGCGGCGATCTTGTTTGCCGTGCCCTGGTAGACGTGTTTGAGGCGCATGTCCCGGGCGCGTAAGGCGACGGCTTCGGAAATACGCTTGGTGATGATGGCGCACTCGATGCCACCCAGCCTGGCCAGCGACACACCGGAACCATCGTGGGCGTGGAAACCCTTGGCCTCGAGCATCGTGGTCGAATGCATGGCGTAGCCGCCTTTCGCCTCCATCGCGCCCGCGTGTTCAGCCGTCGTTCGCTGGGCACCGGCCGGCGCGGGAAAGAGCCAGATACCGCCATCCGTCAGGACGCCGTCCACGTCGAAGACCATGAGCCGGATGCGTTGTGCGCGTTGCTCCGCGGTGAGCTGCTGGTCCCCGTCCATGGCTCGATTGTAGCGGTGGAAAGACGCATGGCACCGCGAGCGAAGAAGGGGTGAATGTGCGCGTAAAATCCTGATCATGCTCCCGCTTTTCCCCGAGTCCGCGCTGGCCGAAGCACCCTGCGAGGTGGCACAGGCATTACAGTGGGCGCACCCGGTGGTGGCCGAGTGGTTCACGGCGCGGTTCGGCACCGCGACCGAATCGCAGATCGAGGGCTGGCCGCACATCCTGGCGGGTGAAACCGCGCTGATCTCCGCCCCGACCGGCTCCGGCAAGACGCTCGCTGCCTTTCTTATTGCTATCGACAAGCTGCTGCGGAGGGCGATCGAGGGTCGGCTGGGCGAAGCGACCGAAGTGTTGTATGTTTCGCCGCTGAAGGCGCTGTCGAATGATGTGCAGAAGAATCTGGATGGGCCGTTACGCGAGATACAGGCGCTGGCGATGGAGCGTGGCTATCTTTGCCCGGAGATACGCACGGGCGTGCGTACTGGCGATACGCTGCCGAAGGAGCGGCAGCAGATGCTGCGCCGTCCTCCACACATCCTGGTGACGACGCCGGAATCGTTGTACATCCTGCTCACCGCGGAGAAAAGCCGTAACAACCTGCGCCAGGTTCGCACGGTGATTATCGACGAGATCCACGCGATCGCCGATGACAAACGCGGCGCGCACCTGGTGTTGACGCTCGAACGACTGGACGCGCTGGTGTGTGGCCGCAACCGCCTGGCGCCCGGGGCAATGGTGTGTGGCCATGGCAGGGCGCCGCAGCGTATTGGTTTGTCGGCGACGCAGAATCCTATCTCGCTGGTTGCCGAGTTTCTTGCCGGCGCCGGCCAGGGCGAGCAGGTAGAGATCGTCACTGTCGGCCGCCATCGAAGGCTCGATCTCGGCATTGAGATACCAGACGAGGAGCTTGGCTCGGTAGCGTCGCGTGGTATCTGGGAGTCTATTTACACGCGGCTGACAGAGCTGGCGAATGAGCACCGTTCGACACTGGTGTTTGTCAATACGCGCACCATGGTTGAACGCTTGTCGCACCAGATTGGCGAGCGCATCGGCCAGGAGAATGTGGCGGCGCACCATGGCTCGCTCTCGCGCAAGCTCCGCCTGGAAGCCGAGCGCAAGCTGAAGGCAGGCGAGGTACGGCTGCTGGTGGCAACCGCCTCTCTGGAACTTGGCATTGATATCGGCGCGATCGATCTGGTCTGCCAGATCAACTCTCCGCGTGCCATCGCGCCTGCGATGCAGCGTGTTGGCCGCGCGGGTCACTGGCGCGGTGCAACGCCGAAGGGCCGCTTCTTTGTGACAACGCGGGACGACCTGCTGGAAACAGCCGCGCTGGTACAGGCCATGCGCGCCGGCACACTCGACCGCCTGGAGATACCACACGAGCCGCTCGATGTGTTAATGCAGCAGATGGTCGCTGCGTGTGCGGCAGAGCCGTGGGAGGAAGAAGCGCT
>CAXTEW010000081.1:6882-8657 GCA_964243175.1 uncultured Acidobacteriaceae bacterium | reverse complement strand
ATTTCGCTTGCCGAGCAGCACTCTTTCCCGCTCAGCGACGTGTTCCAGTTTCTGACGGAGCAGACAGTGCAGGAACTGCTGCAGCAGGCCTCGCTGACCTCGCCGATCTTCAAGTCGCGGTGGCGCTGGAGTGCCTGCCGCTCTCTGCAACTGCTGCGGTTCCAAAAAGGAAAGAAGGTCGCGCCGCAGATCATGCGGACCCGCGGCGAAGACCTGCTCGCCAATGTGTTTCCACAGGTCGCCGCGTGCCAGGAGAATATCGAGGGCGACATCGAGATTCCCGATCACCCGCTGGTGCGCGAGGTGATGAAAGACACACTGCAGGAGGCGATGGATCTCGAAGGCCTGACGCGTGTGCTCGTCGGCATCCGCAGTGGCGCGATCCAATGCCTGGCTGTCGATACCACAACACCTTCGCAGTTCGCCCACGAGCTGGTCAACGCGAATCCTTACGCGTTTCTCGATGATGCGGATCTGGAAGAGCGCCGCACGCGGGCCGTGTCCCTGCGCCGCACGGTGCCAGACAGTGTGCTGGGCGAGGCCGGGCGCTTATCCCCCGATGCGATCGCCGAAGTGCGCGCGCAGCAATGGCCCGATATTCGCGACGAGCACGAGTTACATGACCAACTGCAGGCGCTCATCCTGGTTCCGGAGGAGGCTGTGCTCGAAATGGCTACCGAGCATGCAGAGGCTGCGGCCGCCAGCTGGCCGATGTTCTTTTCGCGGCTCGCGGCCGGCAGAAGAGCAACCGTCGCAGTGGCAGATGGCGTTCGCTACTGGGTGACAGCGGAGCGCTTCGCCTGGGCGCGTACCGTGCTGCCGGCACTGATCCCCGACCAGGCCCTGCCACCGGTTGTAACAGCCGAAGAGCCGGCGGAGGAGATTATTCGTCGAGCAGTGCAGGGGTGGATGTGCCTGCTGGGCCCTGCGACCGCTGCGAGCCTGGGCGCCCTGCTGCACCTGCCGGTAAGTGAAATATGGAAGCAGCTGCTGCGGCTGGAGGTTGCGGGAACGCTGATGCGCGGCGTCTTCGAGCAGGCTGCGGTGCAGGGTGGCGTTCTCCCCGACCATGCGACCGAGTGGTGCGATCGTCGCCTGCTGCAGCGGATCCACAAGCGCACGTTAGGCGCACTGCGTAAGCAGGTCGAGCCAGTGACACCGGCTATCTACATGCAGTGGCTGCTGGGGTGGCAGCATGTCGCGCCGCAGACGCAGCTTACCGGTGAGGCCGGGCTGCTCGACGCACTCCGCGGCCTGGAAGGTTTTGAAGCACCGGCAGTCGAGTGGGAGCGCACCCTGCTGCCATCGCGTGTCGCGGGCTACGATCCTCGGTGGCTCGATGCCCTGTGCATGGCCGGACTGGTGGGGTGGGGGCGCCTGTCGCCGCACCCGGCTTTCTATGCAGCGGAGAGTGGCGGGCCGCGGCGCGTGATCCCTACAAGCATGGCGCCTATCACTTTCTTTCTGCGCGAAGAAGCGTTGTGGCTTGATGCATGCCTGGCTGCCGATCGTGTGCCCGAGGAGAACCTCTCCTGCTGCCTGAGCGAGCTCGCCGTTGCCGTGCGGCGCTGCATTGGGCAGCGTGGCGCGATGTTTGCTTCTGACCTGTTGCGCGCCTCGGGCGCAGCTTCGGCAGACCTCGATCGCGCGCTGTGGGAGTTAGTGGCGGCAGGCCTGCTTACGGCGGACGGGTTCGACAGTCTGCGCCTGCTGATTGATCCGCGTCGTAAGCAGTTGCATGCGCCGCCGCCAGGAGCGAAGCGTGCAGCACGCCA
>CAXTEW010000081.1:2788-6782 GCA_964243175.1 uncultured Acidobacteriaceae bacterium | reverse complement strand
CGCGTCGTAAGCAGTTGCATGCGCCGCCGCCAGGAGCGAAGCGTGCAGCACGCCAGGCGGCAGGGCGCTGGAGCCTGCTGACGGGCGAGCCCGAGGATGCGTGGGGAGCAGTGCGCGTCGACGCTGCCGATGCTGCGGATGCCTCGCTGCGGGCGGCCGGTGCGGCAGCCGAACGTCGCGAGGCACAGCTTGCGTCGGCTTGCGCGGTGCTGTTGCAGCGCTATGGTGTGCTGTTCCGCGACTTACTCGAACGTGAAGCCAACGTGCCGAAATGGCGGGAGCTGCTGCCGATGTTGCGACGCATGGAGGGGCGTGGTGAGGTGCGGGGAGGGCGCTTCATCTCAGGCTTTGCAGGCGAGCAATTTGCGCTGCCGGCGGCACTGCAAAGCCTGCGTGAGGCGCGACGCGAGGGCTTGCGGCTCGATCTTGATGTATCTGTCGCAGCGGCTGATCCATTGAACCTGCTTGGCGTGGTTATTCCCGGGGAGCGTGTTCCAGCCGTCGCGGGTAAGTCGGTTGGCTGGACATACTCGCTGCTCAGCAGTAACACAGCGCGTCTGCTTGAAGAACCCCGTACGCTGCAGACCGGGATCTTTGCGAATGGCGAGGAAGGATTGAGGCCACAGGCATGAGTGTTCTGGAAGTACTGTCCGCCGGCGAGCCGGAGGAAGACGAAGACTGTTACATGGATGGGCCTAACCTGGTGTTTACGGAGGTGTTTCATCGCAAGCGCGGTTACTGCTGCGGCTCCGGCTGCCGGCACTGCCCTTACAGCGAAGAAGAAAGGGCTGCGGCCCAGCAGGGAAACGGGACGCAGCGCAGCTGAGTTGCGAGTTACTCGCCTGTCGTCGATTTCGCGGCGCCTGGAGCAGCTGCCGCTGGGGGCGTGACGGCAGCACCACCGCGCACCATGACGCTGGTTCGCGGAAATGAAAACGTTCCCCCGGCATCATCGACGACGTTGACCTGGCAGGTATATGTGCCGTCGGCGAGCGAGGCAAGCGGCACAGTGAAGGCAAAGGCGACCGCATTGCGCCCGGGTATGTTGACCGCGGTCGCGTCCACCAGCGGCGACTCGAATACCTTGACGTTGCCGCGGAGTAACTCGATGCTGGTCAGCACGTGCATGGTGCCGGGCGACCTACCTGCGGGCAGCGCCGGGGCACCGGCTGCGGCCCTGGCATACCTGGCCGGGTCATACACTTCGTAGAAGAAATAAAGTGGCTGATCCCGGGTAAACACATGCGGCAGGTTTGGTACGTATTGCTGGCCCTCATACACCAGGGGATTGTCGATGCGGCGCTCATCGCCGGCAGGCGCGGTTCTTTGGGTTGCCAGCACGACAGAGCTCATCTTGAGCGGCGCCTTGGATAAGTCGGGTACGCGGACATCTGTTTCAAAGGAGCCGAGCTTGCCGGTCTCATTCTCTCGCACCACGAACTTGAGGTGATAGGTGCCGGCGGGAAGGGTGAAGCCGGCGGAATATTGGATGTTCTTGCGCGTGACCTGTTGCGACTGGTCGACTGCCAGTTTGACGGTGTCGCGCACCTGCTGCAGCACGCGGCCCTTGGGATCCTTGATATTGCCGATCACGTCGAGCGTGGCCTTGTCGCGATCGCCGCCCTTGGTGAAAGGGATCTGTGAGCCGGGCACCAGCAGCGATACCGGCATGTTATAGCGGCCGGTTGCATCCCGGAAGAAAAAGGGCTCGAGATAGACGGGCATATCGCTGGCGGGGAGATCGCTGTTGAGCGCTGCTTCCAGATCCCGCTCCCGCTGTTCTCCATTCGAGTGGCGGAAGTCGGCGGGCGCGTAATAGCCCGGCCGGTAACTCAGCTTGACGTCGGGCCGGTTCACGCGAATCTCGAGTTTGCGATAGCTGCCGTCGCGCGCAGGGTTGGTCGAGTGGAAACCGAGGACGTAGTAACTTGCGGTATCGTTCTGGACCTGCTGGAAGGCCGGAGCGAAATCGTTGTTATCGAAGAATGCTTTGCCGCCGGTATCGCTGGACAGGGTTGCGAGCACTTCCTGCGAGTTGAAGTTGGAATCGAGATTGTTCTGGAGCGCGCCGCCAGTGTAGGCAGCATTGCCGCGCAAGGAGCCGGTGGTGGCGTCACCCAGGGGTGAAATCGCCTGCAGGCCGCGCGCGTCTACGCTGTAAATCGAAAGATTATTGCGCACGGCAGCGTTGATGGTTGAGCGGAGGGAGGCCTGGTTCTCGATGCCATCACGCTGCAGACCGCCAGAGAAGTAAAGCAGGGACTTCTTCTGGTTGATCGGTCCGAGAGCACGCGCGATGGCGGCGATCGCAAACAATTCGCGGTCCGTGTTGATGTCGTTGTACTCGGTCTCGTCCGGCGTGTAGGCGGTGGTGTCTTCGACCTGGTTGGTGGTGCTGGTTGCACCGGCGGTGTAACCCTGCTGGCCGCCGCCGGAGTAGCTGTTAACGGCGCGCAGCAGCAATTGCTTGTCGGCTGTGAAGTCCTGATCGAGCGACAGCGTGTTACCGAGAGACACGACAGAGACAAGGTCGGCAACCTGCATCAACTTATCAATGTAGTCGCGGGCAGCCTGCTGCACCCGGTCCAGATCGTCGGGCTGCAGGGAAGTCGTATCGAAGAACAGCACGATGAGGCGATGGTTGCGCAGGTTCGCAGCCTGCTGCTCCGCGCTGGCGCCGAGGGCTGTGGCAGCGGGCGCGCCGGCGCGGCCAGTCACGGTCTCAGTCCCGGGAACGCGGATCGCCTGGTCAACATCCTGCGCGTCAAAGCTGACTAACTGCTGTGGCTTGCCGCCTTCGAGGATGGTGAAGTCCTCCCGCTTGAGTCCGCGCACCGGCTCACCTGTTCGGCGATCGCGTACCACGATATCCGTCAGTACGAGGTCGCTTTGCACCTTCAGGGTGTAAGAGCCCTGCGCGGGTGATGAGGCAGTTGCAGGGGGCTGCGAAGTCGCAGTCTGCGCCTGCGCAGCAGCCGCGCTCGCCAGTGAAAGTACAGCAAGAGATACATGCAGCGAGGCAAGGAGGAACACTCTCATCCGTGGCAAAAAGAACTCCCTTCTGTTTCCGCGAGCTAGTAGCGGAAACGCGCAATGAAGCTGAACTGCCGCATGGCAGCGGTCCCTGTGACCTGTCCATACGAGCCGGAGCCAAGCTGCGTATCGACGGAAGAGTACTGCACCGTGTTGAAGACGTTGTTCGCGGTGGCCCGTACTTCAAGCGATCGTGTTTCCCCGAAGGAAACTGTCTTGGCCAGTGAACCATTCACCGAGATAGTGCCAGGGCCCGCGATGGAGTAGAGGCTGGCGCTGCCGTAAACCGCTGCCGGCCTCTCAAACGCGGCCGTGTTAAACCAGTTGTTCACATTGCCGCCACCGGCGGTCAGCGAGACGCCGGGCACGCGGTCAGGCCGCTCCGAGCCCTGGCTGCCGCGCTCAACGTCTGTCACGGAGGCTTCGTAACTCGGCGTCAGCGGCGCGCCGGTTGCTATCGAGTAGGTGCCGGAGACGGAAAAGCCTTCCAGCGCATGCGCAGTCCGGCCCGTCGTGAAGTATGTCTTGTCGGCACCGAATGGCAGCTCGTAGACGAAGTTGCCATTGACTTTATGTCGTATGTCAAAGCTGGAGTTTGACTCTTCCGCAAGCAGGTTCTGCCAGTTCTGCGCGACGGCGTTGCCAACACCACCTACCGAGGTTGCGTTATCGATGGAGTGTGAGTAGGTGTAAGTGGCCTGCAGGCTCAGGCCCTTCTGCAGACGCTTGCGCAGACTGATGCCAAGCGCGTTGGAGTTAGAGAACGCGACGGAATTCTCGTAGTCATACAGCACGCCGCTGAGCGAAGCAGTAGCAGACCGACCCGGCGCGTCGACGATGCTGAGGCGGGTACCTTTGGAGCCGCTGTAGCCTACATTCAACTGGATGTTCTGCGGCAGCGTGCGCTGCACACTCAGGTTCCACACCTGCACATAAGGCAGTTGGTAGTTTTTGTTCACCG
>CAXTEW010000081.1:0-2688 GCA_964243175.1 uncultured Acidobacteriaceae bacterium | reverse complement strand
CCGACGCCGCTGGCCGTGCTGCTGCCGGGCTGCTCAGTAAACAGGCCGGTAAAGATAAAGCTGCCGGTGGAGATGACGCCGGTGCTGCCGAGCAGGTCAAGGTGCACCCGCTTCAGGTCCGCGCCCCAGCGATAGTTATGTTTCCGGTGCGACCAGGAGCTGGACTCGGCGAGTGAGAGGGTCTGGTTGACCTGGAACGATGGCTGCTGCTCGCTAAAGCCGGTGAACTGGTTCAGTGTCAGGTTCGGCAGGCCGTAACTCAGCGGGTTGACCGCCTCGCCGCCGAACGTTTCGATGCCGAGCGAGCCGGCGACATCGTTCACGTCCGTGAAGTAGTTACTCACGTTCGAGCTGGAGCGATTCCAGTCCAGTGTCAGGTTGTTCGACAGGCGCCCGCGGCTCAGCGTGTAGCCAAGCTCGACAGCCTTGCTGTTGGTCTTGGTCTTTCCCCCGAGTTCGGGATACAGGTCAAGATTGTCAGAGGCCGCGTGGCTGTAATTGAAGTTGACATGGATATTCTGCTGGAGGCCCTGCGACACGCCCATGTACTGGCGGACGAGCCCGGCAAGCGGCGAAGCGCCGCCCCCGCCGAAGGAGTGGATAAAGCGCAGGCCAACCAGCGTCGTGTTATTTTCCGCGCTGGTCAGCCGCTGGTAGTTGCGCGAGGTGCCGGGCAGGTTGGGCAGCGGCAGGAAGTTGAGCAGGGCAGTGGCCTGGGGAGCGATCCTGTTGGCGGGAATGGTGTTGTTGAGGAACGGCGTGCCCGTAGTTGGATCGTAGATCGGGATAAGCGCGCCGGTTGCGGTCGTCAACTGGCTGAAGTTGCCAGTACGTTCGGCGGCTGTCGGGACGGTGCCGTACTGGTCAAAGGGCGTCGAGGATCGCTGGCCCGTCAGCGTGAAAAAGAGGAAGTCTTTCTTGTCATGCTCCAGCAGCCGCGGGATGTATGGTGTGCCGGCATAGACCAGGCCGAAGGCATTGGTCGCGTAGGACGGCTGACCGATGGCCTGCCCGCGGAGTGCAAAATCATGCGCATTGAGGGCCGAGTTCGAGCCGTTCCAGAAGAAGGCGCCATGCGGCTGGTTGGGATTGAAATGCCGGAACGAGCCGCCAAAGCCGCCGCCACCGCCGCCGCCGAACCCACCACCCCCGCGACCGCCACCTCCTCCGCCAAAGCCGCCACCACCGCCAAACCCACCGCCGCCGCTGAGTGATGGATCGTTTTCCGCGCGGTCGCGGAGCGCGTTCAGGTCAATGCCGGCGAAGCTGTTGCCGCCATTGTTGCCCGTGCCCTGGACCGCGACAGACTCGGAAGCGAAATCACTGTTGCCGGCCAGCGGAGAGACGGGCGCGCCCCCGGCGGTGCCGCCTGCATCGAGAGAGCCGGCCGCCGCGCCGAGCAGGCTCAACAGCTGCGAGCCACCCCCGTTGCCGCGGCCGCCGCCGCCGTACTGCCGCGGCGCGCCGGCCGCCGCCCCGGCGCGGTTGGCGCCAGGGGCCGGGCCCAGTGCTCCGCGATCCTCGGCCTGGGCCGGCACACGCGACAGCAGCACCAGCGAGAAGTCCTGCTGCACGTCCCGTGGGCTGCCGGCGCTGCCGAAGCGTACTTCGCCTGTCACTTCACCGAAGGCAGCGAAATCCGTTCGTAGAACATAGCGACCATTCTCTGGAACGCGCAGCACGAAAGTGCCATCTGTTCCGGTGGCGGTGGCATATCGCGTACCTGTGAGCGTGTTGGTCGCGGTGACCGAAACGCCGGGCAGGGGCGTGCCGCCGGACTGAACCTTGCCGTGGATACTGCCACCAGGCTGCGTGGCATCCGGGGCATCGGGAGTTGCTGCTGCCTGGCCGGCCGCCGCTGCCTGGCCGGCCACTGGAGTGCTGGACGGAGCGCCCGTGGGCGCTGGCGCAGCGCTGGGTGTCCCGGCCTGGCGATTGCCGGGGGAAGCGGCGGCATGGAGCAGGGGAGCACTCCACAAAAGGCTCGCGAGCGCCAGCAGTGAGCCTCGGCGTCGAGGCATTTTCCGTGCCCTGTTTCTCCGTTGTGTCGGCATCCCTACTGATCCTTGATTCGCGACCACTCGCGAATCTCTGCCGCGTCGACCACGGTCAGCACCCTGGCCACAAATACGTCCTTGCCGCTGTTCCGCGCCAGCACCCCGGTTGCGGTCATGCCGTCACCCACCTGCACATCGGGCAGCGTGATGCTCTGGTGGCGCTTGCGAAACGACGTGTCCTCATCCACCGTCACACTATTTACGACGCCGTCGGGGCGCTTGATCTCGAGCTCTGTTCCCTGCTTGGCCGTGATGGTACCGGCGAGCCAGGTCTTGCCCCACTGGGTGCGCCGCTGGTCCAGCTCCGCGAGCTCGGCTGCGTCTACCACCGCGACGAAGACGGCGCCGAGCGTGTGCTTCTTGGCATCCAGCTCGCCGCCAGCGAGCACCGTATCTCCGGCGTGCGCACTATTCGGCGCCGACGCTGCGCCATCCTTGACAAAGTGGGTATTGGCACCTGTTTCCACCTGGTACACCGTGCCGTCATGCAGCTTGACGTAGACAGAGGAACCCGCCGTTCGGGCGACGGTGCCACGGATTGCCTGCAGTCCGGCGATATCGAAGCTGGAGTCCTCCTGCGACAGGGCAGCGGGCAGCAGCGTGGCCGCCGCCAGCAGCAACGCGGCCTTGC
>CAXTEW010000080.1:0-11041 GCA_964243175.1 uncultured Acidobacteriaceae bacterium | reverse complement strand
CGACGAAACTCCGGGCTTTGAAGGCATCGGCGCACCCAGGCCCGTGATCCTTGCACCGTCCGGCGGCGCGAACATCCTCAGCGGTATCGGCGTGTTTACGGGAGGGATCAATCCACGCGCCGTCGGGGTACTTTGGAAAGCCGGCGAGCAATCACTTATCGATGATGTGCGTTTTCTCGGCGGCCACGGCAGCGGCACCAACCCCTACAACAACAATCACACGGCCGACCCTGACCTCCGCAAGCGCTGGGACAGCCAGTTTCCCAGTCTCTGGATCGCTGACGGGGGCGGTGGCACGTTCGCTGACATCTGGACACCCGACACCTTTGCCCAGGCTGGTTTTCTCGTGTCCAACACAAAGACGCCAGGCCATGTGTACGAGCTGTCCAACGAACACCATGTCCGCAGCGAGATCAAGTTCGATCACGTAGAGAACTGGGACATCAACGCTCCGCAGACCGAGGAAGAGGCGGGCGAAAGTCCCGAATCGCTTTCTCTGGAAATCGACTATTCCCGCAACATCACGGTCGCCAATTACCACGCCTATCGCGTGACTCGCTCGCGCGCGCCCTTTCCCACCGCTGTGCGCATCTCCGACTCGTCAGACATTCGTTTCCGCAACGTTCACGTCAATGCCGAAAGCGGTTACCCTGTCTGCGACAACAATGGTTGCGGCACCTTCCTGCGCCTGAGCAAGTTCCCGTATGAAAACGCCATAGAAGATGTTACGCATCATCTCCAGGTGCGCGAGCGCGAGTTTGCTGCCCTGGATGTCCCGGCTGATCCGCACCAGCCGCCGCAGCCGGATGCTTCGGCCGTACTCAGCACGGGAGCGACAGTAAACAAGCTGGAAGACGGCTTCTTCTCGATCTCGGGCGCCGCGGTGGACGGGGCTGGCAAGCTCTACTTCGTCGATCACCACAACCAGCGCATCGATTCCTGGTCAGAACAAGAAGGGCTCGCCGTAGAACGCGACAATGCTCTGGATCCAGTCAACCTGGCCTTTGACAAGTCCGGTAACTTGCTCGTGCTCTCCTCCGCTGGCCCGGAGAGCACGGTGTACACCTTCCGCCCAGGAACTTTCGGCGAAGAACTCACCGTGCTGAAACCTCAGCCCACCCAGACCCACACGGAGGCGTCCATTGTTCTGCCGGTGAACTGGTGGAACAATGGCGAGTTCAAGGACCAGCTCGATCTGGACACGATGCGGTTCACAACGCTGGCCGAGATGTTCGCGGCGGACGTGACCGCGGCAAAAGCGCGCGAGTACATCTCGGCAGACGGCAGCGTCGTGTTACCCGCGGGCCGCGTGTTTCAGCAGGGGCCTGCCACGGATAGCTCAGGCTGGCGCTTCAGTGACAACCTGGACACTTACGGCTTCCTCACCGCGGCGCCCGGCCAGCGTGTCTATGTCAGCAGTGAGTCGGAAGACATCACTTACACCGCCCGGGTCGACCCTGACGGCTCGCTCGCAGACCTCCGGGCCTTTGCCCAGCGCGGAGGGGAGAGTGTGGCCGTCGACGGCAACGGCAACGTGTACGTGGCCAATGGGCAGATTTTTGTCTACGCACCCACAGGCAAGCTGATCGCTGAGATCGACGTGCCTGAGCGTCCGCTGCAACTCGTCTTCGGCGGCGCAGACAGGAAGACACTGTTCATCCTCGCGCATCAAGCGCTCTTCGCGGTCAAGGTTCGCTGATTCTCGCGTACACACCAGCACCGGGCTTAACCTGCTGTTCCGATCGCTCGATCAAGCAGTCCGGAATGGAGGGCGCCACCATTCCCTTGCGTTTGTCTCACCTTCGCCAGTAGGCTAGTCCTGGTGGCAGGGATCTTCACCGTGGGCGAGCTGGTAGGGTCATCCGATTCTCGAGTTGACCCTGGCGGTACTCCTACCCCGGCGCGGATCACAAGACGTCGGAACAGAGTTGGCACCGCAAGTGGCACGGGGATACAAGTTGAGGAAGCGCTCTATACTCCTTTGGATTGAATTTGCGAAAGTGGCGAAATTGGCAGACGCACCAGACTTAGGATCTGGCGGGGTAACCCTTGGGGGTTCAAGTCCCCCCTTTCGCACCACATCTTCTCCCGGCACAGCGCGGTGTAAGCTAATCCCATTATGAGTTCTTCACCCAACCAGCCAACTTTTGCCGTTACCCAGGGCGCAAACTACCGTGAGACCTACGCGAACAGCGTGCAGGTCCGCGTCAGCGTCTGGGATATTTTTCTTCTCTTCGGTCTTGCGCACCCGACTTCGCCCGACGATGTCGTCATCGAGAACCAGCAGGGCATTTACCTGAGCCCGCAGCAGGCAAAAGCACTCTTCAATATCCTGGGCCAGAACCTCGCCCAGTACGAGCAGACCTTCGGCCAGATCGCGCTTGAGCCAGTTGGCCCGCGCCCCGTCCAGTAGCTATTCCGCTTCGCAACCAGTTCCCGCATTCCGCGGGAGAGGACAGCAGGCGAGGACGTCGCATCATGGCCTCGCCTGCACTCCGGTTCCTCCTGCTGCTTCCCCTCTTCTTTGTGACACTCGTCGCCGCGCATGCCCCGTTGCTGCGCCTGCCCTACTACTGGGACGAGGCCGGTTACTACATTCCGGCTGCCTATGACTTCTTACGGACCGGCACCGTGATTCCCTTTTCCACGCTCACCAACGCACACCCACCTGGACTCTCGCTCTACCTGGCCGCCTTCTGGAAGCTGTTCGGCTTCGCTCCGCTGGGCACGCGGGTCAGTATGTGCCTGGCTGCGGCGACGGCGCTTGTAGGCGTGTGGGAGCTTGCATTTGCTGCCATTCGCAGCGCAGCGGCAGCAGCGGCAGTGGTGCTGCTGGCAGCCATCTACCCGGTTTGCTTTGCCCAGGCCTCGCTTGCGCAGGCAGACGGACTCGCCGCGGCCGCGACCCTCTGGGGCCTGGTCTTCGCGTTGCGTCCGCAGCCGGCCCATGCCGTGCGCCCTCGGTACCTGGACCCATGGCTTGCGGCCGGCTGCTTCACAATCGCGGCACTGACCAAGGAGATTGCGATCGGCACCCCGCTCGCGCTCGCCGCATGGGAGCTCCTGCTGCTGTGGCGTGTTCCGCCGGCTGTACGCGACACCCACACATCCTGGACGTGGATCGCGGCTCTCTGCTTTCCCGTACTCCCGCTTGCCGCCTGGTTCGGCTACCATCGCACGCGGACTGGCTACATGTTCGGCAATCCCGGGTTCCTGCGCTACAACGCCACGGCGACGCTGTCCCCCGAGCGCTTTCTGCTGGCACTGGCCCACCGGGTGATGCACCTGTCGCTGCACCTCAACCTGTTTGTCCCTGTGTTGATAGCGCTTGGCAGCCTGCTGCTGCCACGGCTCCCGAACCGTCCTCGGCTTGGCGCAGGCTTTCGTGCGAAGGTCTGGGTCGTGCTTGCGGGCAATGCGCTCCTGTTCTCGCTGCTGGGTGGCGCGCTGCTGACCCGGTACCTGCTGCCCATGTACCCGCTGGTTCTGCTGCTGGCAGTGGCTGCCGTGTACGCGCGCTTTGTGCTCTGGTTCTGGTTTCCTGTTGCCAGCGCCGCCGCTTTCCTTGCGGCCCTGCTGCTGCCGCCGCCCTACCGTGTCGCTCCCGAGGACACCCTGGCCTATCGCGATGCCGTCCTGCTGGAGCAGCAGGCCATCGCCTATGTCGCAGACCGGTATCCGCACAGCACCGTGCTTTCGGCATGGCCGGTCACCGACGGGCTGCGCAAGCCGGAACTCGGCTACGTGCAGGTGCCCATGCGCGTGGTTCCCGTCGATAACTTCTCCCTGCCCGCCCTGCAAACGCTTGCAGGGCCCGATGCGAGAGGAAGCAACGCCCCCGGCTACTCGACCGCCATCGTTTTTTCGACCAAGTACGACCCTGCCGGGCTGCCCTTCCGCCTCGGCAAGTGGAATGAGCGGCAGGAGGAGCGCTACTTTGACTTCCACCACGACCTTGATGCCCGCGCCGTGGCCGCGCTGCTGGGCGGCACGGTCGTGTGGCAGCAGGGGCGTGGCGGTCAGTGGGCGGCCGTGCTGCGCTTCGACCACCCACAGCTGGCCCGCGCGGCCACGCCCGGCAAGCCCGGCCGTCGCTCCTATAATCAGCGTGAGCCGGGGCCCGTCTCCCGGTCGCCAAGGAGTTGAACCCTGCGCTGTTTCGGTCTCGCGCCATTTCTTGCTCTTGTCTGTTTTGCAGCCGCCGCGCTGCCAGGCGCCCCGGCGCAGCAGCCGACTGCTTCCGGCAGTGTCGTGGCGCCGGCGGCCAGCGGGCGCCCGCAGCCTGCCGCGCCTGCCCCCCTGGCAGCGACGGAACAGGCCCACGGCCAGCTGCTCCTGGCACTGCCCTTTGAGAATGCCGGCACCAGCGGCAGCCTGGACTGGATCGGCGAAGCCTTTCCCGAGATCCTGAACCAGAGATTCGCCGCATCGGGCTTTCTCCCCATCAGCCGCGGCGATCGCGCGTACGCACTCGACCACCTGGGGCTGCCGCCCGACTTTCGGCCTACCCGGGCCAGCACCCTGCGCCTGGCACAGACGCTCGATGCCGATGCCGTCATCTTTGGCACCTACCAGGTCGAGGGAACGCGGATTACCGCGACCGCGCGCATCCTCGATATCACCAACCTTCGCGAGACCGGCGCCCTGGTGGAATCGGCGGATCTGAACCGTCTGCCCGATGTGATCAATGCGCTGGCCTGGCGAGTCGCGCGTCAGCTGGACCCCACCTACGGGGTGGCCGAGCAGACCTTTATCTCGGAGGATGCGAACCTTCGCCTCGATGCGTTTGAGGACTACGTGCGCGGCCTGGTGCAGGGCTCGCCAGAGGAGCGTATCCGGCGGCTGCGGGATGCGGTGCGGCTTGACCCCAGCTATGGGCCGGCCTGGCTGGCACTGGGTGACGCCTGCTTTGCCGCGCAGGATTACGAGGAGGCTGCTCTTGCCTATGGGCACCTCACCCGCAATGACCCCAATGCGCTGCAGGCCGACTTTCATCGCGGCCTCGCCTACTTCTACACCGGCAAGTACCTGCCCGCCGAGGACGCCTTCACCTTTGTCAGTACCCGGCTGCCTTTGCCGGAGGTGGTCAATGACCAGGGTGTTGCCGCAGCGCGACGCGGCCGGGATGGCGCGCCGATGTTCCAGCAGGCCATCACGGGCGACCCCCACGACGCCGACTACCACTTCAACCTGGCGCTCGCCTATGCGCATCGCGGCGACGCGGCCGGCGCCCAGAAGGAAGCCGGCGAGGCCCTGAGGCTTCGCCCATCGGACACCGAGATCCAGAGCTTCAGCAACAACCTGCGCAATCCCGGATTTCTGCCGCCGCCCCCGGCACCGGCCGCCCCGGGCACGGCACCCGCCGCAGCGTCGACCACGACGCAAAGCAACCTGCCGCTGGAGCGGGTCAAGCGCTCCTACGACGAAGCCGCTTTCCGCCAGGCAGCCTTTGAACTCGAACAGATGGGAGCCTTGCGCGCGGCCACGCAGCCGCCAGCCAGGCAGGTGGCGACCCTGCTGGCGGATGGCAGCCGGTACATGAACGCGGGCCTGCTGGTCGAGAGTGAGCGCGAGTACAACCGTGCGCTGTCGGTCGATGCCAACTCTGCCGACGCCTACGCTGGGCTGGCCAGGATCCGCGAGCGCACCGGCGATCGCGACGCGGCCCGGCAGTTTGCCAGCAAGTCGCTGCAGCTGCGCGACAACCCGGCGGCCCACCTGGTACTTGCCCGGCTCGCGCTGCTGGCCAGCCAGGTGCCGGTGGCAGCGAGCGAAGTAGCGGCAGCCCTGCGCCTCGACACCAACAACGCCGAAGCGCGGGCACTGCGCCTCACCGTCCAGTCCCGGGGCGGACAGCTCCCATAGAACTGTCTTTTATCCCGCGCGATCCGGGTGCGAATGCCCCTAGCGGCACCGGGTGCACGGGCCTACACTGCAGGTCTATGCGCTCGCCTTCTGCCGGGTCCTCAAAGACCATCCGCCGCGTGCTGCTGCTGCTTGTGGCGGTCGCCTTCATCGTGTGGGCGGCGCCTGTACCGGCCCCTGCGGCGAGCACCCCAGGCGCCTCACAGCCTGTGGTGACCGTTGTGCATCTTGACTCCACTATCCAGCCGGTAAGCGCCTGGTACCTCGAGCGTTCGCTGCAGCAGGCGAATCACGATCACGCAGCCGCCGTACTGATCCTGATGAACACCCCGGGCGGACTGCTCGATTCCATGCGCGAGATGGTACACAGCATCCTCGCCTCGCCTGTGCCGGTCATCGTCTATGTCGATCCAGCCGGCAGCCGCGCCGGTTCGGCCGGTTTCTTCCTGCTGGAGGCAGCAGACGTCGCCGCCATGGCGCCCGGAACCAACGCCGGCGCGGCCCACCCGGTGATCGAAGGCGCCAAGCTCGATCCCATCATGAAGCAGAAGCTCGAGAACGATGCGACAGCGTTTCTGCGCTCCTTCGTGACGCTGCGCAAACGCAACATTGCGGCCGCGCAGGATGCCGTGCTCAATTCCAAGTCGTACTCGGAAGCGGAAGCGATGCAGCTCGGCCTGCTGACGCTGGTTTCTCCCGACACTGCGTCACTGCTCCACACGCTCGACGGGCAGACCGTCACCCGGATCAGTGGGAAGACAACGGTGCTGCACCTGGCGAATGCACGCCTGGTCGACGCGCCGCCTTCGCTGCGGGAAAACATCCTCGGCGGCCTCATGGACCCGAACCTGGCAGTCATGCTGCTGGTGGGCGGCGTGCTGCTCATCTACCTCGAGTTCAATGCACCCGGCACCATCATTCCGGGTGCGCTCGGCACCCTGCTGGTATTGACGGCGCTGTTTGCGCTCAACCTGCTGCCGCTGCGCTACACCGCTGTCATGCTCCTCATTGCGGCCGTATCGCTTATGCTGCTGGAGATCAAGGTGCCCAGCCACGGCATTCTCGCGACCGTCGGCATCGGCTGCCTGGTCATGGGCCTGCTGACGCTGGTTGCGGGTCCGATCCCTGAGCTCGAGGTACACTTCGCGACGGCGCTTGGCGTCGGCATGGGCTTTGGCATCATCACGGTATTCCTGGTCAGGATCGCGCTCCGCGCCCGCCGGAACAAGGTGCTCACCGGCCCGGCCGCGATGGTTGGCGCCATCGCCATTGCGCAGGAGGCACTGCCGGGGATGGCACAAGATGCCGGCGCCGGTCGCGGCCAGGTGCTGGTTCGCGGAGAGCTCTGGTCTGCCGAGTCGCCGCGCCCTGCCCAAGCCGGCGCCACCCTCAAGGTTATCGGCGTGCGTGACCTGACGCTCCTGGTCGAGCCGGTCAGCCTGCCTTAATCCATTGACCAGGGGCCGCATTGTGCGAGGCAAATCGCCTGTGCGGCTGGCAGCCACTTCGTGGCTTGCGTACTGTGACCGTGCACAAACCCTCGTGCGAGCCCGAGTGTTCGCTACTGTACACTTCTCCTCGAACAAGAGGCCCCATCATGAGCATTCCCGTTATTGCGGCCGTCCTGATTGTCGCGTTTTATCTCTTCACTTCGGTCATCATCCTGCGCGAGTACGAGCGCGGCGTCGTTTTCCGGCTGGGCCGCGCACTCGTCCCGCCCAAGGGACCCGGCGTCATCTTTGTCTTCCGTCCCTTTGACCAGATTGTGCGGGTTTCACTGCGGCAGGAGGTTCTCGAGGTCCCACCGCAGGATGTCATCACCCGCGACAACGTGACGCTCAAGGTCAACGCGGTGATCACGCTGCGGGTTCTTGACCCCGCGAAGGCCGTCATCGAGGTTGCGAACTACGTCTACCAGACCTCGCAGTTCGCGCAGACAACACTACGCTCGGTCCTGGGCGAGGTCGATCTCGACGGCCTGCTTTCGCACCGCGATACGCTCAACCAGCGCATCCAAACCATCATTGATGGCCGGACAGAACCGTGGGGCGTCAAGGTGGTCAGCGTGGAAGTGAAGCAGGTGGATCTGCCCGAATCGATGCTGCGCGCCATGGCTCGACAGGCCGAGGCGGAACGCGAAAAGCGTGGCAAGATCATCAACGCGGATGGCGAGTTCGAGGCCGCGCAACGGCTGGTAGATGCAGCCAAACTGCTGGCCGAGCAGCCCACCACCATGCAGCTGCGGTACCTGCAGACCCTGCGTGACATCGGCGCGGAAAAGAACACGACTATTATTTTTCCCCTTCCAATCGAGATGCTTTCGCTGCTGCAGCGTGGGATAGGCGCAGTCACCGGCACGGCAGCCGGCGCCCCTGCACCGGGACCCCGTCCCGACGTTTCGCCGCATAACGACCCAGCGCCCTCGGGTATCATCCAGCCATGAAGCGCGCGCTCCAGCACGACGCGTACCCGGACCGGCACGATGAGCCGCACCGGGACCTCGTGCTGGGCGCACCAGCCCTGCTAGGCATCTTCTTCTCCTTCGCCATCCTGTGTGCCGTCTGCTTCGGATTCGGCTACTCTTCCAGCCGCGGCTTCCACATGCCTTCGCCGAATGGCACGGCCTACACCCCGCCAGTAGACCGTCACCCGATGCCGCTCGGCGGCAGCAGCACGCCTGGCGAGGATTCCGCGGCCACGGTGGATCCGGAAACGCAGCAGGAAGAAGCAGCGCTGAATACATCCCCCGGTGCCGGCCTGCGCGCCAAGCCGGCACCCGGGGTCAGTGCGCCCGGGACAGAAGCATGGCCGCCGGGCGAGGGGCCTCCAGCCTCGGCCAGAACCCCTGTCCCGTCACCGGACCAGCCGCCTGTCGCGCAGCCATCCGGACGGACAGGCGCACGGCAGGCTGTGGACTTTGGCGTAGCCCTGCCGGAAGCCGCTCCCGCAGCACGAAATCCGGCGGCGAGCGCACCAGGCACTGCGCCGCTCGCGGCAGCAGGCAGCGCACCAGTTGTCGCGCTCGGCATGATGGTGCAGATTGCAGCGGTTACGCGCGCGGCCGATGCGCAAACATTGGCCCTCGCGCTCCGCCACGACGGCTTTGCGGCGGTCGTGCGCACCTCGACACAGGACCAGTACTTCCATGTGCAGGTAGGGCCGTTTCCGTCGTTCCAGGCGGCCAAGGCGATGCGCTCGCGCCTGGCTGGTAACGGCTACAACGCTTTCATCAAGCCCTGAACAGCGTTCGCTGCAAGCTGACAGAGCGCCTGTGCGGCTGGCAGCCACTTCGTGGCGGGTGGCTGTGGAGTCAATATGCGCAGTGGGCCTGCCGTGCGTCGGCACAGACTGCCGTCAAGCCTTCAGCGGCTCTGCATGAGCTGCTGGCTCTTCAGGCAGCCCGGCAACCGGCAGCGCGGATGCGATCGACGCACGCACAGCCTCTTTCAACGCATCCCGGTTGCGGTAGTCCTGCGGCAGCAGTGGCGCGTGCACCACGACCTGCACCGTGCCGCGCCGCAGCCGCAGCTTGCCCTTGGGCAATAGCGCGCCAGTGTTGATCAGCGTTACCGGTACGACGGGGACGCCACACTCCATCGCCAAGAAGAATGGCCCTTTCTTGAAGGGCAGCAGCCTGCCGTCGGGCGAGCGGGTCCCTTCCACGAACACGGTCAGGGAGACGCCGGACCGCAGCACCGCCGCGGCCTGTTCCAGCGACCGCCTCGCGTCCTCCACGCTGCCTGAGCGCGCGACCGGCACGAAGCCCGCCAGGCGCATGCCCCAGCCCAGCAACGGCACCTTCAGCAACTCCTGCTTGATCAGCATCGCCGTGCGTCGTGGCAGCAACATCGCTGCCAGCAGCGGCGGATCGAGGTTCGACGCATGGTTGGACAGAAAGAGACAGGCGGTTTCTGGCAGCGGCGCCTCGTAGCGCACGGCTGTGCGCACCCCGGCAGCGCGCAGGCCAAGGCCGCCAATCGCGGAGCCCCAGCGGTACAGCAGCGACGCGTCGCCGGTCAGCAGCGTCCACGGCAACCCGATCAGCCCGACCGGGATCGCCAGCAGGCCCCAGATCGCCATCAGAAAGCACGCCCTCAGCATGACGGCCTACTGCTCACACAGCGCGGCGATGCGCGCCGGAAGCTTGTCGTAGATGCCGTCAAAGCCACCATTGGAGAGAATGGCGACCACGTCGCCCGCTGCCAGTTCGGGTGCGATGGCGTCGACGATATCGTCTGCGTGTGCGTACAGTGCCGCCTCGTGCCCGGCCGTGGCCAGCGCCATCACCACCTGCTCCGGATGCAGTCGCTGGCCCTCGGGAATGCTCTCCTGCTTGAAGACGCCAGCCAGCACGATGCGGTCAGCCAGCGCGAGGCTTTCGACGAGCTCCTGCTCGAAAACGTTGCGGCGCAGCGTGTTCGAGCGCGGCTCGAGCACCGCCCAGAGCCGGGCATGCGGATAGGCGCCACGCAGCGCCCGCAGTGTTTCGCGGATCGCAGTCGGGTGGTGCGCGAAGTCATCGATGATCGTGATGCCGTTGACCACGGCGCGAATCTCAAGCCGCCGCTTGACGCTGAGAAAGCTGCTGAGCGCACTCTCGATCGCGTAGGCGGGCACGCCCTGGCCGGCCGCAAGTGCCGCCGCGGCTGTCGCATTGAGCGCGTTATGCTCCCCGGCCATCGGTAGCCGCAGCCGTGCCCAGGTTTCGCCCCCGCGGGATACCGTCCAGTGGGTGATGCCGTCCGCCTGTGTCATCTCGCTGACGCGCCAGTGCGAGTCTGGCTGGAAGCCGTAGAACTCGACCGGGCACAGGGCCTTTGCGACACACTCGCGCACGTTCGGCGCGTCATCGAAGGCAACGATGCGGCCGCGCCGAGGCACCAGGTTCACCAGGCGCTTGAATGCAGTCTTGACCGCGTCGAGATCGCGGTAGATATCCGCATGGTCGAACTCCACATGGGTCAGGATCAGTGCATCCGGGAAGTAGTGCATGAACTTCGGCCCCTTGTCGAAGAAGGCCGTGTCGTACTCGTCGCCCTCGATGAGGAAGGTCGCGCCAGGCTGCAGCTTGAAGCTGGTCTCGAAGTTCTCCGCCACGCCGCCGATCAGGAACGACGGCGCAAACTCCGGCGCCTCGCGCGAGGCAACTTCCATGATCCAGGCCAGCATGCTCGTT
>CAXTEW010000079.1:7303-11102 GCA_964243175.1 uncultured Acidobacteriaceae bacterium | reverse complement strand
TGCCCGCGTTCCAGGAGGCACTGATCCATCGGGCGCTCGAGGGCGGCGACATCCCGACCCGCGAAATCATGA
Source organism: uncultured Acidobacteriaceae bacterium (assembly GCA_964243175.1). Lineage (GTDB taxonomy): Bacteria > Acidobacteriota > Terriglobia > Terriglobales > Acidobacteriaceae > EB88. The sequence continues at coordinate 11,030 of CAXTEW010000079.1, read as the reverse complement.
CACCACGCCAACGCATCGTGTCGCTTCCCGCCTCCATGCCGGTTGAGCAGGCAAGCGCGCGCATCGTCGAAGAAATGCACTCGCGCGTTCCCGTGTACGACCCCCTGCGCGGCCCGGAGGCAGTCATCGGCGTGGTGTACGCCAAGGATATTGCGAGGCTGATGCATTTTCTTGCTGTCTCCCCGCGTCCGAGTGAATCCGCGGCGCCCGGCAGCCCTGTAGCCGCGCCGCTGGCCACGCTCCAGCTGCGATCGATCATGCGCGAGGTGCTGGTGGTACCTGAAACCAAGCCGGTCTTTGACCTGCTGGTCGAGTTCCAGGAGCGGCGCCGGCACCTGGCCATCGTTGTCGATGAATTCGGGTCGACGGTCGGACTGGTCACCGTGGAAGATGCGATCGAGCAGCTGATTGGCGAGCTGGAGGACGAGTACGACGTGGCCTCGCTGTCGCAGCCGCTGCTGCCGGCACCAAGCGAACTGGTGCTGCTGGACGGCAGCGTAAGCCTGCGCGACCTGGAAACGCAAATGCGCTGGAAGCTGCCGCGGGATGGCGGCGCGGAAACACTGGCCGGTTTTGTGCTGAGCCGCTTAGGACACATACCGCTGGTCGGCGAGCGTGTCGACTTCGACGGGCATCGCTTGACAGTGCTTGAAATGCAAGGCCGGCGCATTGCCAAGGTGCGTGTTGAGAATACGCCCACGCCAGGCGTGGCCAGGCCGCCGGCTGATGCCGTGCGAAGATGAGTGGCACATGCCTTTCCGCTCCTGCGCGCCTGCCATCCGCTGCTGCCTGCAAACCCTGCCACACCGTGGCTGCCGGCGCCACTGCCGCGCCTGTGCTGGGCTCGGCGTATGAAGCGTGCCTTCCGCGCACTGCTGTGGCGCATGCTCTACACCATTCCAGTCGTGTGGCTGGTGGTCTCGATCGTCTTCCTGCTCATCCACCTGGTACCTGGCGACCCGGTGCAGCAGATGCTGGGCGAAGGCGCGCGCGCCGGTGACATCGCCGCGCTGCGTCACCAGTATGGCCTCGACCAGCCGCTCGGCACCCAGTACTGGCTCTACTGGAAGGGCGTGCTGCACGGCAATCTCGGCCAGTCCATCCGGCTCAATGATTCGGTCACGCACCTGCTCCTGCTGCGCTACCCCTACACCTTCGTTCTGACCGTCGCCGCGCTGCTGTTCGCGCTGGTTCTTGCCCTGCCTGCCGGCATCACGGCGGCGCTGCATCGCAACCGCTGGCAGGACCAGGTGCTGGGCGTGGTCAGCCTCTTTGGCCTGTCGTTTCCAGCGTTCGCGCTGGGTCCGATTCTTATCCTGCTGGTCTCGATCCGGCTGGGCTGGCTGCCGGTATCCGGTGCCGCCGGCCCGGCGTACCTCGTGCTTCCGGCGGTGACCATGGGTGCGGCACTGGCGGCGATCCTGACCCGCATGATCCGTACGGCGATGCTCGAAGAGCTCGGCCAGGACTACATCCGGACAGCGCGGGCTAAGGGGCTGCCGGAACGCGCGGTTGTGTACCGTCATGCGCTGCGCAATGCCATGATCCCGATCCTGACGCTGATCGGCTTGCAGTTTGGCGCGCTGCTGGCGGGCGCCATCGTGACCGAGATGATCTACTCGTGGCCCGGCATTGGGCGGCTGACCGTGTCCGCCATCTCAAACCGCGATTACGCGCTGGTGCAGGGCTGCCTGCTGGCGGTAGGGCTGACGTATGTGCTGGTCAACCTGCTGACCGACGTGCTCTACCTAGTCGTGAATCCGCGCATCCGCGGTTAGCCGGCAGTTTGACGCGTTGACCTCAGGTCTCGTTCCACCCTCACTGAAAAAATGGGTCCTCCTGAGCGTAGCCGAAGACCTGCGGTTGACCTGTCTTCCTTATCCGCTGTCATCCTGAGCGGAGCCAAAGGATTTGCTGTTGCCCTGCGCCTGCTTGAGGAGCGCCCCGGCGCGGCGACTACAGCAGCGCTACGTGCTCAGCCTGCACAGCACCGTCGCGGATCGTCAGCAGGCCGATGGTGATTGGCAACGAGAACCGCCGCGGCCCGGCTGCGCCAGGATTGAAGAACAACACGCCCCGGCGATGCTCCCGCAGCGGCTTATGCGTGTGCCCGAAGATAACGACGTGCACCCCTGCAGCGGCCGGGTCAAGCGATAGTGTCTTCACGTCGTGGAGCATGTGGATATGGACGCCGCCAACGGTGACGTACTCTTCGGCAGGCAGCGCAGCACAGGGCCCAGTACGGTCGATATTGCCACCAACCGCCGTGACCGGCGCGATCTCCCGCAGGCTGGCCAGGATGGCAGCATTCCCCACATCCCCGGCATGCAGGATGTGCTCCACGCCCCGGAAAGCCGTGAGCACCTCAGGCCGCAGCAGCCCATGCGTATCTGCGATGACCCCAACCCTGATCGCTTTCGTCATTTGATCGTCAACGAGGACCAGTCACGAAGTGACCGCCAGCCGCGCAGGCGGTTTACAGCCCGATCTCGATGCGCGTACGCGGATCGAGGAAGTCCCGCAGCGCGTCACCCAGGAAGTTGAAGGACAGCACGCACAGCATGACCGCGACGGCAGGGAAGACGACCAGGTGCGGCGAGTCGAACAGGTGCGAGCGTGCGTCGTTGAGCATGCCGCCCCAGCTGGCCGCGGGTGAGGGCACGCCGAGCCCGAGGAAGCTGAGCGTGGCCTCGGCAAGCACGGCGCCGGCCATGCCGATGGCGGATTGCACAATGAGCGGCTGCAGGATATTCGGCAGGATGTGCCGCGTGAAGATGCGCAGATCGCTGGCCCCGAGCGCGCGCGCTGCTTCGACAAACTCGCGCTCGCGTACGGCCAGTACCTGCGCCCGTACCAGCCGCGCATAGCCGACCCAACCGCCAATCGAGAGCGCCAGGATGAGGTTGAGCAGCCCCGGCCCGAGAAATGCGACGAAGGCAATCGCCAGCAGGATGCCGGGCAGCGCGAGAAAGGCGTTCATGACGAAGATGTTGAGAAAGGTATCGAGCGCCCCGCCGTAAAAGCCCGCCAGGCCGCCGAAGAGAAGGCCGAGCGAGAGTGAGCAGGCGACCACGGAGGTCGCGACCAGCAGGGAGATGCGGGCGCCATAGATGATGCGCGAGAAGGTATCGCGGCCCAGCTCATCGGTGCCGAAGAGGTGGGCTGCCGTGGGTGGTGCGAGCCGGTGGTTGAGGTCAAGCGCGGCGGGTGCATGCGGCGCCAGCCAGGGCGCGAACAGGGCCAGCACGCAGAATAGCGCGACAAGAAACAGGCCGACAACGGCGAGCGGCTGCCGTCGCAGGCTGCGCCACACCGTCTGCCCGCGGCGTACCGGTGCGGGTGAAACAGGCTGCAGCGCCGATGGCGCATCGGGCGTGAAAGCGGGAGCGACAGGAGTCCCCATGCGCTCCATTATGAATGACTACCCGACCAGGTCGTGATCGCGAGTTGGTCGCGCCGCCGATGCCGCGTGGTCCCTGGCCTTGTGCCTGGCCCTCGCCGCGTGTGTGCCCTGCGTGAACCGCGCGTAGGCGGGCTGCGACCCTATGCCACTTGCAGGCACGCTCGCCTGTTGCTGCTGCTTCTCGCTGAAAGGGCGCATACCCTGCCTGGAGAAGGACGTGGGTCAACCGCAGGTCCTTCGGCTTCGCTCAGGATGACCCGGCTGTGGTGGGTGGTAAGGGTCGAAGAGGCGAGGCAGAAGCAGGTCTTCGGCTTCGCTAAGGAT
>CAXTEW010000079.1:1798-7203 GCA_964243175.1 uncultured Acidobacteriaceae bacterium | reverse complement strand
GGTGGTAAGGGTCGAAGAGGCGAGGCAGAAGCAGGTCTTCGGCTTCGCTAAGGATGACCCGAACTGTGGTGGGCGATGAGGGCCGAAGACGAGGGTCGAGGACGTGGGTCAACCACAGGTCCTTCGGCTTCGCTCAGGATGACCCGGTTGTGGTGGGTGGTGGGGGTCGAAGAGGTGGGGCAGAATCAGATCCTTTGGCTTCGCTCAGGATGACCCGGCCTTTGGGTGGTCATTCTGAGGCGAAGGCGAAAGTTCAGGCAAAGCGCATCTACTTCGCCCCATCCCGACCATCGGGAGGACCACCTAACCATGCACCGCAGTAAACGCGCCAAGGGCGCGCACCGCCCGTACGGCGAGTACCTAGGGTTCGATGAAGTCTAGTTTGGCTACTTGCGGGATGATGCCGCGTTCGTGACCCATTGCCAGGAGCTTCTCGATGGCTGCGCGGCCATCCTTGCCATAGTCGATGGTGCGTTCGTTGACATACATGCCGACAAAGCGGTCCGCCAGCCTTGGTTCCAGGTCGCGGGCAAATTGCATGGCGTACTGCAGGGCGGACTCGCGATGATCGAGGCCGTGCTGGATGGAATCGCGAATGGCCCGCGTGGTGATACGCATGGCTTCCGGCCCCAGTGAGCGGCGGATCGCATTGCCCCCCAGTGGCAGGGGCATGCCGGTCTGCTCACGCCACCAGACGCCCAGGTCAATGATTTTGTTCAAGCCGTTATTGCCGTAGGTCAGCTGACCTTCGTGGATGATGAGCCCGGCCTGGTATTTGCCGGCGAGCACCTGCGGAATGATCTGGTCGAAAGGAACGACTTCGGTCTCGATCTCGGGCGCAAACAGCTTCAGCGTCAGGTAGGCCGTGGTCAGCGTGCCCGGGACGGCGATCTTGAGCTTCTTGACTTCGTCCAGCGTGTAGCGATGAGGCGCGATGATCATCGGGCCGTAATTCTCGCCGACCGAGCCGCCGCAGGCCATCAGCGCGTAGTTCTCCTGCAGGTAAGGGTAGGCGTGGAACGAGATGGCGGTGACGTCGTAGAAGGCCTCGTGCATGGCCTTGTGGTTCAGGGTTTCGATGTCGCAAAGAACATGCGAAAACTTGTAGCCCGGCACGCGCACCTTGTTGGTGGCGAGGCCGTAGAACATGAAAGCGTCATCCGAGTCGGGACTGTGCGCAATGGAGATTTCGCGGACCGCATCAGCAGCCTCGACGCGGGGGAGAGCAGGGGTAGCACTCACGTGTGGGTCCTTTCCTGTCGAGCACCCGGCCTGCGGGGAAGTGGCCCGGCGGCGGGTGTGCTTCGTAGCGGCAGGAGCATGGTCTCGACTCCGCCTGCCAGATCAAAGAATACGCTGCCTTGTCGGCTAGGGGACGGGCGGGGTATCGACGGGGTGAAAGCGTCGCTGGCGGAAGCACGCTGCGGCCACACCGGCAGCCAGCACCACCTTGATCGCGTCGCCGCCGATGAACGGCAGAACTCCCAGGTGCATGGCACTGGCGAAGGATCCACGGGTCACGACGGCAAGCCAGCAGGCACCACACAGCAGGATCAGGGCGTCGCCCGCGGCTGCAGCCAACGCTGCGAGCAGGAGGCCGGAGCGGCGGCGCCAGAGGGTGCCAACCACGTACGCGACCAGCGGGTACGAGAGCAGGTAGCCGGCGCTTGGCCCCAGCGGCAGCAGGCCGCCGAAGCCGGCGACAAATACGGGCAGTCCGGCGGCTCCTTCAAGCAGGTAGGCAGCCATGGCGGCAGCCCCCAGCGCGGGACCCAGCAGCAGCGCGACCAGCAGTACGCCGAACGGCTGCATCGTCATGGGGACAGGCGTCCACGGAAGCGGCACTGCAACCTGGGCGCAGAGTGCAACGAAGAGCGAGCCCAGGAGAACGGCCACGACCCGGCCGCGGATGGAGGATAAAGCTCCGGCCGGAAAGGCGGCAGCCGAGAGGCTCTCCGGGATGTGTGAGTCGACTGGCAATGCTGCTGTGGCATGGGGTTTGTTCATAGCGTGTCTTGCTCCTGGCTCTTCACCGCGCAGCGGCTCCATCGTTCCTGTGTTCGCGTCTGCGGGGATCTTCGCGTCTTTGGGGATCAACGACAGCCGCACTTGCAGTATGAAGCCGATTTCTTGTCAGCGGCTCCCCGGCCCGGCACTGCCTCGCATGCGGAACCACTCGCCTGGGATGCCACTGAATTCGGCAGCGACAGCGCATGCAGGACTGAGATGGACCTGCACGTAGCGGAATCAAAGTCAGGAGCCTGCGCGAACGCACGTCGTCAGCAAGGAACAGGATAGCAAAGAGAAACACGGGGAGGACGCGCTATGATCCGCACTGCGGGCAGGCCGCGAGCGCGAGGGGCATTCAGCAAGGCGTCCCCTCTCGCATCAAGCGCAGGTCGCATCCTAACCGTCCGGCAGCGGGCCGTGCAGCAGATGAGCGGCACTGCGGAAAGAAAGTGAAGGGCACATGGCGACACCTATCAAGTTTGGCACCTCGGGCTGGCGTGCGATTGTCGCTGAGGAGTTCACCATCGCGAATATACGGCGCGCCATCACGGGCATCGCCCAGTATGTCGCGGAGCAGCCGGGCGGCACGCACACGGTGCTGGTCGGGCGGGATCCACGCTTCATGGGTGAAATGTTTGTCGCCGAGGCCGCCGGTGTCCTGGCAGCGCACGGCGTGACCCCGCGGGTGATTCCGCTGCCCGCGCCCACGCCCGCGATCGCCTACGCTGTGCGCCAGCAGAAGGCAGCGGGTGCCATCAACTTCACTGCCTCGCACAATCCACCCGAGTACAACGGGATCAAGTTCTCGACGCCGGACGGCGCGCCAGCGCTGCCTGAAACGACGAAGCAGATCGAAGCGAAGATCGAGGCGCTGGGCGAAACCGCGGTCCCTGAGCCCAAGGCAGGCAAGTACGAAGAGACCGATATCAAGGCCGATTACCTCAAGCGCATCGCGGAGCTGGTTGACCTGGACGTCATCAAGCAGGCGGGGCTCAAGGTAGTGTTCGACCCATTCTGGGGCGCGGCGCGGGGTTACAGCAGCGACCTGCTGCGTGAGTCCGGGATCGCTGTCGAGGCGGTTCATGACTATCGCGATGTCTTGTTTGGCGGGCATGCGCCAGAGCCCGACGGCGAGCTGCTGGATGACTGCCGCGAGAAGATGAAGGAAACCGGCGCGGCGATCGGCATCGCGACCGACGGTGATGCGGATCGCTTCGGTATCGTCGATCAGGATGGCACTTACATCCAGCCGAACTACATCATCGCGCTGCTGTTTGAGTACCTGATGGAGACACGCGGCTGGCGCAACGGCGTGGCCAAGTCGGTCGCGACCACCAACCTGATCAATGCCATTGCCGAACAGCATGGAGTGCAGCTCTACGAGACGCCGGTCGGCTTCAAGTACATCGGCGAGCTGATCAATGCGGACAAGATCGCGATCGGTGGCGAGGAAAGCGCTGGGCTGACGATCCGCGGCCATGTGCCCGAAAAGGACGGTGTTCTAGCCGGGCTGCTGGTGGCAGAGATGGTGGCGCGCCGCGGAAAAAACCTTGGTACCCAGCTACAGGGCTTATTTAGCAAGGTAGGTTCCTATTACCCGCATCGCGAGAACTTCCGCTTGACCCCCGAGGTCAAGAGCAAGTTCACTGAGAAGGTAAAGGGTGATCCCACCGAGCTCGGCGGTCGCAAGGTCACAAGCATCGTGCGCACCGACGGACTCAAGCTGATCCTCGACGATGGATCGTGGGTCTGCTACCGGCTTTCGGGTACGGAGCCGGTAGTCCGTGTGTATACCGAGGTACGCCGGCAGCAGGACAGCGCCGGCCTGAGTGACGCGGCGAAAGCATGGGTTCTTGCATAGAGCCATCGACGACGGAACCCGGGGCATGGAATGACAGGGCGGGAAGAAAACTCGATCTCCGGAGCGGGCAGCAGGGCAGCGGCGGCCCCTGCCCTGCGAGTCATGGGGGCTGCACTGCGTGGACGCCGCCGGCTCGCGACGACCTTCGCCGTGCTGCTCGCGATCGTGTGCGGGTGGCATGCCATTTTCGGGCAGAACGGCATCACGGCATATGCCCAAAAGCGGAGCGAAGACCGGGCGCTCAAGGCAGAGATCCAGAAGCTGTCTGATGAGAATGCCCGCCTCAAGGATCACGTCGATCATCTCCAGTCGGATCCTGACACCATCGAGGTGGAAGCGCGGCAGCGGCTTCACTACACTCGGCAGGGGGAAGTGATTTACCGCCTGAACGAGGCACCGGGGAAGAATGATGACAGTCCGCCGTCTGCGCCCCCGCCGATCGGGAAAGCTGCTGCCACACGCCCTGCAAACCGCTAGGCTGCTGCTTACGCTCGGCGCGGCGTCGCTGGCGCTTGCCGGTATGGCTTCGGCGCAGGGTTTGCTCCCGCTGCAAAACCCGGCGGATGCCGGGCGGCCAGACGCTGCCACACAAACCATCCTCGACCTGACCAACCAGGATCGCGCTGCTGAGGGCCTCGGCCCCCTGGCCTGGGACCCAGCCCTGGCCACGGCTGCGGCTGTGCATACAGTCGCCATGGTCCACGCCGAAGTCCTGTCGCACCAGTTGCCCGGCGAGGCAGACGTTGCCGGGCGCGCTGCCGCCGCAGGCGCACACTTCCGGGCAGTCGCTGAAAACATTGCCTACGGACCTTCCGCCGCCGCGATCGAGCAGCAATGGATGCACTCGGCTCCCCACCGTGCCAATATCCTCGATCCCCGGATGGATCGGATCGGCATCAGCATCGTGGCGGGCGCCGGCACCCTCTGGGCGGCGGAGGACTTCGCCGCCGGCACCCCAGCCCTGTCGCTAGCTGCGATCGAGCAGACAGTGGAGCAGGAGTTGCAGTCGCGCAGCCGGGTGCGTGCGGCAGCGGAGGGCAGCGAAGAGAAAGCGGCGGCCCGCGCCGCGTGTCCCCAGTTTGATGGGACCGCCGGGGCGCGTGCCCGGTTTGTGGTTCGCTGGGAAAGCTCGGACCTGCACGCCGTGCCGCAGCCGCTGGCCGATGCACTCGGCAGCGGGCAGTACACGGTAGCCGCCGTGGGTGCGTGCCCGGCTGCCAACACCCGCAACCAGGCGTTCACGGCCTACCGGGTAGCCGTGCTGCTCTTCTAGCCTGCTTCGCCATCGTGAACATGGCCTTTGGCCTCGCTGTAGCGGCATCGGCCCAGCCCCGGTAGTCTCCGGAAAGATGCCTGAGGCATCCAGCTCACTGGAGCGAAGGAGGAAGACGATGCCTGAGGCAGCGATGACGCGGAAGACGGAGAGCCTGTTCGCCCGCCGCATCCGCGAGGCGGCGCCCACCCCTGCAGACGTGCGGCAGCGGCGCTGGATCTATGTGCCGTACGACCGGCTGACAGACCAGGCGGGTCCGCT
>CAXTEW010000079.1:0-1698 GCA_964243175.1 uncultured Acidobacteriaceae bacterium | reverse complement strand
CTCGACATGGAGGAGGCCGTCCGGCGTGGTATCGAGATCGAACAGGTACCCGATGCGACCTGGCTCTCGACGGTAGAGGACTTTGAGCAGGTGTACGGGAAGCCGGTGAGCGGGCCCGTGAGCAAGCACCACCTGATGGATCGCTTTTACCGCGCGATGCGCGACCGGACCGGCTACCTGATGCGCGGGGGCAAGCCGGAGGGTGGCCAGTACTCCTACGACGCGGAGAATCGCAAGCCCTACAAGGGCCAGCCACCGGTGCCGCGGCGCCCGGGCTACCCGCCGGACGCGATCACGCAGGAAGCGATCACGCTGGTCGAACAGGAGTTTCCCCGCCACTTTGGCAGTGCCGCGGGCTGGGACCTGCCGATGCAGCTGCCGGATATCGAGGGGGCGTGGGCCTGGAGTCTCGGGCATCTGCTGCCGCTGTTTGGGCCATACGAGGACGCGATGGCGACGCCCGAGCCGGACATGTTCCATAGCAGGATGTCGGCTTTTATCAACATCAGCCGTCTGCTGCCCGCGCGGATCGTGACCGACGTGGTGGAAGCGGCGGGCAGGGGACTGGTGCCGCTGGCCAGTGCCGAGGGCTTCGTTCGGCAGATCCTTGGCTGGCGCGAGTTCATGCGGCACATCCACCGCATCACGGATGGGTACCGCAACGTGGCCGCGGCCCGGGAGCCGGCGAGAAGAGCAGCCAGGCCGGCCTCGAAGCAGACCGGGAGTGCAGCACAGGCGACGTTTGTGCAGGCGCCGGGCGAGGATAGCGGCGCACGCCCCTCCGCGCTGGGTGCCGCGCTGCCGCTGCCGGCTGCTTACTGGGGCGTGCCGTCCGGGCTGAACTGCCTCGACACCGTGGTACGCCAAGTGGTCGCCGACGGTTGGTCGCACCACATCACGCGCCTGATGGTGCTGAGCAATTTCGCAAACCTGTGCGGCTACTCGCCACGCGAACTGACGGACTGGTTCTGGGTCGGCTACATTGATGCGTATGACTGGGTGGTGGAATCGAATGTGCTCGGCATGGGTACCTTCGGTGATGGTGGTGTGACCGCGACCAAGCCATATGTCAGTGGGGCAGCCTACATCCACCGCATGAGCGACTACTGCGGCAGGTGCCAGTACAACCCCAAGCTCGCGACCGGTCCAGGTTCCTGCCCGTTCACGGCGCTGTACTGGAGCTTCCTTGAGAAGCATGAGGGGCTGCTCGGACGAAATCCCCGTATGAGCATGCCGTACAACACCCTGCGGAAAAAGAGTGCGGCGGAGCGACAGGCATTGCGCGAGCGAGCTGAAAGCTGTGTCGAAGAGCTCGCGAAGGCGACATACTAGGCTTGTACCTGGGCCCCTGCGACCGAGCCGGGACAGTGTGCGCGTCTTGCGCATCCAGGTCGCAACGTGTTCGGCATTGTTCGAAGGGGATTGCGTGGAGACGGGCATTGTTATCATCGGCGCCGGATTGGCTGGCATGCGGTGCGCCGAGCTGTTACAGAAGTCTGGATTTGAAACACTGCTACTCGAAGCAGCCGATGCGCCGGGCGGGCGCGTCCGCACAGACCTGGTGGATGGATTCCGGCTGGATCGCGGTTTCCAGGTCCTGCTGACCAGCTACCCCGAGACCAAGGCGGCGCTTTCCTACAGAGCGCTCAAACTGCGCAAGTTCATCCCGGGAGCGCTCGTCTGGCATGGCGGCCGCGT
>CAXTEW010000078.1:0-11117 GCA_964243175.1 uncultured Acidobacteriaceae bacterium | reverse complement strand
TTCGCTATATGTCGGGCGCGTCGACGGGGAAGAAGTTCAACTCGAAGCGGTATATCCAGAACGTGCGGGAGGGCCGGCCCTTCGGGGATTGAGTGGCGGCTGTAACTGCAAGCTCGATAGGAGGAAGGCTACTTTATGAGGCGCTTAAAATGACGGATAAGTACACTCGCTTGGACTCTGCCTTTGAATCCATGTGTGCGTTTTGGAAAGCTGGGGACAGTAGCGCCGCAAACACCGGCACGCTTTCAGTCGGTGAGCACGGTATAGTTTTCAAGACTTCGCCTGAGTACAAGACAGGCGCCGCCTTGCCCAGCTTCTCCTTGGGGAAGGGACAATCGTCAGACAAGGTCGAGGCCCTGCATGGCTTCACCGAGGCAGGCCCGTGCACCCTCTTTCAAGTGTCCGAGCTTGACCGCCCAGGACTGACGGACTACAGCACTGAGATAGCAATAACGGCTACAACTTACAGAGCTTCTTGCTGTGTCTTGGGACTGCATCTTTCTAGCCTTACCGAACCATGTTTGAACTTAGCACGATTCACTGTGAGTGGCATAAGCGAGTGGCTTCCGAGGGCGACCACTGAAGAGTGGGGTTCTGATCATGTATTTCTAAAAGTACCCATGTCCGCGATGGAGATGCTTGCCATACAGTTTCCGCAGGGTGAACTGAAGGTGAAGTCATACCCTCAGGTGGCAAGTGGGCCAGGGCCGAACGAGCGAATCAGTAGCTCCAAGGCTTATGTCGAGATCAAGACGAATCAGCCAAGCTCTCTTTCGTGGATTCTTCAAGTGGGAAGCCGTTTAGAGAACCTCTTCTCTTTGATTTTAGGTTGCTCGTTGGCCCTAGAAACAGTCTCTGTTTACAGCCAAGGCAAGAGCGGGACTGTCGTAGCCAGGACCAATCATGAGCCAGAACTGCCGAACCGCTCCGATGCTGTGAGATACACTCCAGGCGAGCTTTCGCGCAGCTTGTCTATTTGGCTAGACGAATCAGACGAGTTTGAATTTGTAGAGAACTTAGTGCTGGGCGTCCTACGAAAAGGCACCTTGTTTGTCGAGACAGAATTCTTAACTCTGGCTCAAGCTCTCGAGGGATTCCATCGCGTATCTGTGCCGCCGTTCCATGTAGATAATGCGACAAAGCGAAAGCTGAGAAGGTTGATTGCCGAGGTACTACGAAAGGAGGCAGTCGAAGTAGCCATAGCAAAGAGGATGTGTGAATCGCTTGCACATGCGAATGAAATAAGTTTTAGGTCTCGGCTCAAGGAGCTTTGCGAAAAGCTGAGTGCGCCGCTTCTAGCCAGCATGCGAATCGACGTGGATGAATTCGCATCTGAAATCATAACTACCAAAAACTTCTACACACACCTTGGAGGATCTCTCAAGCGTCGCAAGATTAAGCCAAAACTCGGCCTTGAGCTCTTTCCCCTAAATCAGCGCATGCGAGCCCTTCTGCGAGCACTGTTACTGCTCCGAGTCGGCCTCGCAGAAGAGGCAATCTCTGCTGTCATTGTGAGAGATGCGACTCGATACGAGTAGCCACAAAGCCGGACTTGCCATCCGTACCGCGCCCGCGCCTACAATCGCGCCCATGCCCTTTGCATCGCACACATCGCTGACCCGCCGGCACTTTGCCGCGCAACTTGGTACCGCCCTCGCCCTCGCAGCCTGCTCTCGTAGCGCGGCCTTCGCGGCACCGGTCGATTTAGGCGCGACTACAGGTATCTGGAACCCGCTCATGTACGGCGCGCGCGGCGATGGCCACACAAAGGACACAGCAGCGCTCCAGAGAACAATCGACGCCTGCGCCGCAGCTGGAGGTGGCACCGTCGTCCTGCCGCCGGCGCATACTTTTCTGAGCGGCACACTGACGCTGCGCCCGCATGTCGAGTTACACCTGGCAGGCGGTACCACGCTGCGCACCAGCCCCGATCGTGACGACTTTCGCGCTTTAGGGTCTTTGCTTTTCGCCAAGGACGCAGACGACATCCACATCAGCGGCACGGGCACGATCGACGGCAATTTCGCCGCCTTCTTTGCGCCGAAAGGTCCCGACGGCTACGCCGTGCCGCAGCCTTTTCTGGGCCCGTATGATCCGTTGTACGACGCCACGCACCAGAACCCGCCCGACGGCCGTCCACGCATGATTCTCCTGGTCAACTGCAGCAATGTGCTGCTGGAACACTTCACGATTCGCGATGCGCCGACATGGACAATTCACCCGGTCGGTTGCGAAGGGCTGCATATCTCGGGTATCTCGATCCTGAACAGGCTTGACGTCCCGAACTGCGACGGCATCGATATCGATCATTGCCGGCAGGTGCGGATCGAAGGTTGCAACATAGTCGCCGGGGATGACTGCCTGGTGCTCAAGGCTTCGCGGAACTTCGGGCAGTATGGGCCCTGCGAGAACATCACCATCACCGGCTGCACGCTTGAGTCCTCGTCAGCCGGCATCAAGATCGAGGCCGAAGGTCCCTATCCCGTGCGCTCGGCAATTGTCAGTGATTGCTCTATCGTGCGCAGCAATCGGGGCATCAGCTTTCTCAACCGCGATGGCGCCACAGTCGAGGACCTGCTCTTTACCAATCTCACCATCGAGACGAAGATGCGCACGATGATGTGGTGGGGCTCGGGAGAACCCATTGCGGTGTCGAGCCTGCCGCGCACGCTTGGCGGCCCCGCGGGTCTTGTACGCGGTATCCAGTTTGCGGATATCGCGTGCCGTGGTGAGAGCGGTATTTATCTACGCGGCACACCCGGCGCGCCGCTGCGCGATATCAGCTTTCGAGGCATAGACCTCCTGCTCGCGAAGACGACCGCTATCCCAGGAGGCTTCTACGATGTGCGTCCGGGTGACGCGTTCGGCGAAAGTGGGCTTGACCGCCGCAGCATCGCCGGCCTCCTCGCGACTGATGTGGATGGCTTGATGCTCGACGGCGTGAATGTCCAATGGGCAGGCGCTATGCCCACTTACTACGGCGCAGCCCTAGAGTTGCATCACTGCGCCAGCGCGACGCTGGCGCATGTCACGGGAAGCGCGGCACATGCAAACACGAGCCCGGCTATTTTCGACACAGTAACTTTCGCGCCGGAGTTGACGACGGCCGCTCGTTAGCGCCTGCGGCTAAGTGGAAGCTGCTGCCCGGTCGACAGAGTAGATTGCGGCAGCTACTCAGTCGACCCTTCCGGCTCAGGCGCTTGTTACGGTTTCAACACGACTTTAATAAAGCCTTCTTCACGCGCATCAAATCGCTCAAACGCTGCGGGCGCCTCATCGAGCGGCAGGCGATGGCTCACCACCTGGCTGGGCTTTGCGGCGCCGGTGATGATCATGTCGCGCAGCTTCGTGTTCCAGCGCTCGTCATCATCGCGTCCCATCGTGATGCGCACATTCTTGCCAAACAGCTTGTCCCAAGGCACCAGCAGCTTGCCTTCTTGCAGGGACGGCTCCTCACCGCCGGGGTCCTTGGGCGGCCACAGGCCTACGATCGCGATGCGGCCTGCCGGGTTGATCAGCTCGGCGATAGCCTCGGTCACCCAGTGCGGATCTTCCTTCCGGAAGTCCTCTTTCGAGCGCGCCTGGAAGCCTATCGCGTCGATCGCGCAGCTAACACCGGACAAGGGCTTTTCCTGCCGAAATGCGCCGCCCGTGCGCCACTTGCCCTGCTGCTCCTTGATCTGCTCGACAGGGTCGCCTTTTAGAAAGTCGATGGGTGTTGCACCCAGTTCCCCTGCCTTCTCCAACCGCTCCTTGATTGCGTCAACCACATACACGCGTGCTGCTCCGCGCAGCTTTGCAGAGTAGGCAGCCAGCAGCCCTACCGACCCCGCGCCGAAGATGGCGACCGTATCGCCCGGGCCAACATCGGCAATCGCCGCCGCATGGTATCCAGTCGCCCAGGCATCAGCCAGCAGCACGAAATCGTCTTCCCACTGGTCGCCCGGCTCGCCCGGCAGCTTCAGGCAGTTGGCGTCAGCCAGCGGTACCCGCAGCAGTTCGGCCTGTGCGCCTTCGTATCCCCCTTTGTTGGGGTAGCCGTACGCCGCGCCTGCCGCCCCGGGATTGGTCGTAAGGCAGGCCGAAGAAGCACCCTGGACGCACATCGCGCAAAAACCGCAGCAGATGTGCGTCGGCACCGTGATACGGTCGCCCTTCTTGACATTGATCACAGCCGAGCCGACTTCCTCGACGATGCCCAGTGGTTCGTGCCCGATGATGCCGCCCTCGATCCCGCGCATGCGCCCTTCATAAAAATGCAGGTCCGTGCCACAGATGGCGCTCGATGTCACCCGCATCAACACGTCTGTCTGCGACTGCATCTCGGCGTCCTTCACATCGCGCACCACGATCCGTCGCGTTTCTTCAAGCACCACAGCCTTCATCCCTGGTCTCCTGTACCGCTGTTCCTGAGATGCGGCGAAGCCTCTGCAACTTAGGAGTCAGTACTCGGAGAAAGGCTTACCTTCGCCCGCTCGCGGACGAAAGTAACGTTTCGCGCCGGCGAGGCGCCTCGGGATAATCGCGTCACTACTCCGTTTGCCAGCACACAGGCTTGCCGAAGAAAGGCGTGTGGTCGCGCGTGCGTCCCCGGCTGGCCTGGCGCCCGGCATGGCTCTTGCCCACGCCCACGTGCTCGGGCGAGTGCAGGCTGGCGCTGCCGTGTTGAGGCGGAGAAAGATCTCTCGTTTGGGGTATGGAATGCTGTCTGGCAGTTGGCGACGCGGCGCGCTGTGGAGCCTCCTGGTCTGGGGCAGCTTCGCCGCGCTTGCGCAACAGCAAACAAGCGTGCCTCCGGGCACGCCGGCTACCCTGCATCCTGCGGTGGCAGGGCATCGCAGCCCGGCCGCAAAGCAGCAGGAGCGCGACCGGCAGTTTCTGCTCCGGCGCGGCATCGGGCCTACGTTGACTGCGCAGCAGCCTGCCGCTTCTTCGCCCGTGGCCCGCATGGCACTGGCTCGCTCGCAAGAGGCCCAGGCACATGCCGGGCGCATGCGCACCCGATCGGCAGAGTCGGGGCAAGAGCTGTCAACCGCGCAGGCTGGGTCGCCCGCCGTCCCGGCTTCAACCTGGCAGCCGGTTGGTCCCGCGCAGGTCCAGACTGCTGCGTATGGCCTCGTGACAGGGCGTGTCAGTTCGCTTGCCTCGGACCCAAACGATTCCACCGGCAACACCCTCTACGTCGGAGCAACCGGGGGCGGCGTCTGGAAGAGCATCAATGCCGGTGACGCCAACCCATCCTTCCGCCCGCTGACCGACTCGCTATCGGTCTTCGCGGACTCCGACCCATCCATTCCGTCACTGTCGATCGGCGCGCTCAGTGTGCAGCCGGTTGCCGCGCCCGTGTTGCTCGCCGGGACCGGCGATCCCAATGACGCCCTCGATTCCTACTATGGTGTCGGCATCCTGCGCTCGGCAGATGGCGGAACCACCTGGACCCTCAACTCACTGACAAGCGACCAGCGCTTCAGCATGGTGGGGCTGGGCTTCGCCGGCTTTGCCTGGAGTACGGTCAACACCAGCCTTGTCGTCGCCGCAGCTTCGCAGTCACTCGAGGGACTGCTCGTCAACACCAGCTTCGAGGGCACAGCCGAGAATGGCCTCTACTATTCGACGGACGCAGGCCAGAGCTGGTCGCTCGCCACCATTACAGATGGAGGGTCCAACTCACCTATCCAGTCTCCCGGCTTCTATTTCCCGCCGCCTGGAAACTCTGCCACCTCGGTGGTCTGGAACCCGCAGCGCCAGCTCTTTCTTGCAGCCATTCGCTTTCATGGCTACTACTCCTCCAGCGACGGCGTCACCTGGACGCGCCTCGCCAGCCAGCCCGGCACCACGCTCTCGACGGCCATGTGCCCAACCAACTCGGGCGGCACCGGCAGCCAGAGCTGTCCAATCTTTCGTGGGGTGCTTGCTGTGCAGGCCGCGACCGGCGACACGTTCGCGCTTACGACCGACCTCAACAACACAGACCAGGGCCTGTACCAGGACAAGTGCAATCCAAACGGACTCGCCGCGGACACCTGCAGTGCAGGTCCCCCTGCGTTCGGCATAGCCATTCCCGACACCGCGCTGGATGACCCGGAAGTGCCAGGCATGATTGACCAGGCTGACTACAACCTCGTGCTGTCCGCGGTGCCATTTGAGCAGGACACGCTCCTGTTCGCAGGCACGGAGGATATTTATCGATGCTCGCTCGCCAATAGCTGCGCATGGCGCAACACCACAAATGACGAGACCTGCGCCGCGGCCCACGTGGCCCCGTCCATCCACGCTATCGATGGCACCTTTGCGGTAAGTGGGCCGATGTACTTCGGCGGAGATGGAGGCTTGTGGCTCTCCCCCAACCAGGCTTCGCAGGCAGGCTCGCCCTGTGCGTCCACCGACGCTGACGCCTACCAGAACCTCAATGGCGGACTGGGTTCGCTTGCCGAAGTGACGCACCTCGCAGTCAGCCCTGCAAATAGCGAGCTGCTGCTTGCCGGCCTGGGGGCCCTGGGCATAGCCGCGAACGAAAGCGCCGCGGCGCAGGCCGGAACCGCTCCCTGGCAGCAGCTGCTTACCGGCGATGGCAGCTTCGTCGCCATCGACCCGGGTACACCTGCGAACTGGTACGCGGACAGCGGTCCAGGCCTCGCTCTCTTCAGCTGCGCGAACGGCGCGGCATGCATCGGGATTGGCGCGGCTGACTGGTCGCCGGTGATTGGGCGTTCCCAGGTAGAGGACGATACCGACGAGCTGGTCACCAACGGGCTCGATGCGGCGCCGTGGATGCTTGATCCAGCCAACCCCGCCAGCATCCTGCTGGGAACGTGCCGCATGTGGCTCGGACCAGTGGCGGGGCTTGGCACCTGGAGCACCGCAAACCTGCTGAGCGGTATGCTCGACGGCAACCAGGGCTCGTTCTGCAACGGCAATGCGGTGCTTCGCTCCGTGGGCGCGGGCGGCAGTTACAACTCCTCGCAGGGCGGCGAGCAGATGTACGCCGGCATGGCGGGGCCGCTCGATGGGGGAGGCGCCGTCCCGGGGCATATCTACGCAGCAACTGTGCCGCAGGCCGGCGGCCTGCTTACCTGGACCGACCAGTGGCGGAATCCTGTCACCAACGTTCCGACCAGCCCTTGGTTCAATGCCGGCGGGTATGCCATTTCTGCCATCACCGTCGACCCGCATGACCCAACCGGACAGACGATCTACGTCGGTATCGCGGGCTTCACCACGGGGGGCAGCTTGTACAGCTCGGCCGATGGCGGCGCTCACTGGCTCAACATTATGAATGGGCTGCCGGGCGCGCCGGTAAACAGCATTGTCGTGGATCCGAATGACCGCAACTCCGTCTATGTCGGCGGTGATTTCGGCGTCTACTCCACCACGAATATTGCTCTCTGCAGCCTCACCGGCACCGCCTTTCAGGAGTGCTGGGGCGAGCTCGGCGCGGGTCTGCCGAATGCGCCGGTCACCGACCTGAAAGCAGCCCCCAGTGGCTCGGGCACCGTGCTGGAAGCGGCCACCTATGGGCGCGGTATCTGGAGCTACAATCTCGCCGCGGCGCAGGTCACGGCGCAGGCGACACTGACCCCACCCAGCGCCACCTTTGCTTCAACAGCAGTGGGTGCGCAGAGCACTGGAACCGCGTTCACACTCAGCAGCACAGGCACTGCTCCGCTGATCATTGGGCAGATCACGTTATCGACCAGCGACTATGCTCAGGCGAATCACTGTGGCTCATCGGTGGCTCCCGGCTCCTCATGCAAGATCACCGTGACCTTTGCTCCCACGGCCACGGGCGACCGCCCTGGCAAACTCGTCGTACACGTCAACGCGGCTGCGGGCACGTTCACTGCGAATCTCGATGGGGAGGGACTGACCCCGGGCATATTGAGCGTGACGCCCAGCAGCATGCTCTTTCCCGATACTGCGACCGGCGCGAGCTCCGCATCGATGAACGCGACCCTCAAGAACACTGGTGGCGCGCCCGTCATGATGGCGTCTGCCACCATTATCGGCACAAACACGACAGACTTTAGCGTTGGTACCGGCAGCAATTGCGGGAGCAGCCTTACGGTTGGCGCTACATGCACCATCCCGATCGTCTTCAACCCTGTACAGACCGGAAGCCGCACGGCCCAGCTGAAGGTCGTGGAGACCTCGCCAACGAACCAAGGCTTCCCGGTCTACCTCTCCGGGAACGGCGTCAGCCCGGCAAGCCTCACACTTGCACCTCCCTCGCTGCTCTATGCGGAAACGCCGCTGGGGAGCCAGTCTCCTGCGCAGACGATTCGAGTCACCAACTCCGGCGGGAGCCCGGCGCAGCTTGGTCCGGGCACCGTCTCCTCTGGTGATTACGTTCTGACGCCGGGCGCTGCGAACACCTGCGGCACGAGCCTTGCGCCGGCAGCCTTCTGCACGGTCAGCATTGCATTCGCGCCTGGGCAGACGGGAGCACGACCCGGCCTCTACACCATGCCATCCACCAGCGTGGTACTGCAGCACGTCACGGCTGCGCTGAACGGAAGCGGAGTTGCCGCACCATTCGGGACTGGGCCGCTCAACTTCGGCAACCAGCAGCAGGGCACGACTTCGCCATCGCAGACCATTACCGTCAGCAACACCGGGGCAAGCCCGGCACAGCTTGGCACGCCGGTGATGAGCGGAGATTTTGCTCTCGCGAGCACCACTTGTCTCGCAACACTTGCGGTCGCCGGCAGCTGCTATGTCTCTGTCACTTTCACTCCTACGCAGTCCACAGCACGCGTTGGTGCCGTGATGCTCACGTATAACGGGGCCCCGGTCACCGAGGCGCTCGCCGGCACCGGTGTAGCCCCCGGCATGCTCATCTTCAATCCCCCGTCTACGGCTTTTCCGAAGACCGAGCAAAACACGACCTCCGCCGTACAGCCGGTGACGGTGACCAATAGCGGCAGCAGCCCGGCGCTGCTTACGGCGATCACAACAGCAGCTCCCTTTGCGATCACCACAAGTACCTGCCCCGCCTCGCCGCAAACGCTTGCCGTGAGGGCACAGTGCACGCTCGGTATCAGCTTCACGCCTGCCGGGACTTCCACTTACACCGGTTCGGTTGCGGTCACTGGCAACTTCAGCAATGCGCCGGCGACTTATCCACTGAGCGGGCAGGGCGCGCTGCCGCCCGCGGCGTCCTTTCTGCCAGCATCGCTGACTTTCCCTGACACGCCGGATGGCGCTTCGTCTCCGTCGCAGCAGATCACGCTTACCAGCACCGGCGGCGTCGCTGTCACGCTTGGTACGCCCACGCTGACGCAGGGTGCAAATGATTACCGGATCGCCAGCAGTAACTGCCTTGCCACGCTGGCGCCAGGCGGCATGTGCACGCTCACCCTCTTCTTTCAACCCTCTGGCGCTGGACCAAAGCCTGGTACTCTCACCGTCCCGGGCAACATGGCGGGCGGCCCGCTGACTGCGGCCCTCACCGGCAATGGTCTGCCACCCGGCGCTGTCACGCTGAACCCGGTTTCGCTCCAGTACGGCACACAGCTTGTGGGTACCACCAGCCCGCCACAGTCAATCACCGTAAGCAACAATGGAGGTTTGCCGGCCAGCCTTGGTACGCCAACGATAAGCGCTCCGGATGCAGCCGACTACGTCCTTACCGACGGATGTTCCGCGACGCTCGGCGCCGGTGGCACCTGCCCCATCACAGTAGCGTTCAAGCCGACCACGACCGGCATCCGCCCAACCCAGCTGACTCTGTCCTGGAGCAGCGAGGGCAGCAGCAGCATGACTGCAACGGTCATGCTTGGTGGTACCGGCGCAACCCCGGCATCTCTTGTCTTTACGCCCCTATCGCAGGCCTTCGGCAATGTCGCGACAGGGAGCAGCGCAAATGCAACCCTCACAGTGACAAATAGCGGCACCACGCCGGCCCAGCTGAGTGCCATCGTCGCAACGGGAGACTTTGCCGTGACCGGTGGCAGCTGCGCGTCGTCGGGAACCCTCGCTCCCGCGCCCGCCTCGTGCACGGTTGCCGTGACCTTCACTCCAAGCGCCCGGGGTTCCCGCACAGGGACGTTGACCATTGCAAACACCGGGACGCCTGCTTCTGCTACCGCAGCACTGACGGGCGTAGGGGTCACGCCGGGCAATCTCACCCTGTCACCCGCAAGCCATGCCTTCGGGTCGGTGGTTTTGAACACTTCCCAGAGCGTAACCATCACGGCGAGCAACAGCGGCCAGACCCCGGTCAGCCTCGATCCGGTAAGCCCAGCCAGCATTGCAGGCGCGGGTTACACCTTGCAGAACAGCACATGTACCACGACGCTGGCAGCGCAGGCCAGCTGCACAGTCCAGGTGGTCTTTACCCCGATAACCGTGGGTGAGAGCCGCGGAAACCTTACGCTGCCGGGCCAGTTCACCGGCAGCCCCGCCACTGTTTCTCTTGACGGCAGCGGCGTGACCGCTGGCCAGCTTGTCTTCGCCCCAAGTCCCGTCGCCTTCACGCCAACCGCGATTGGAGCAAGTGCAACCAAAGCGGTGACAGTTACGAACAATGGTGGTGTGGCGGTGGTGCCGGGCGCTCCAACAATCCCAGGCGGCAGCCAGTTCGCGGTGGCAGGGCAGTGTGCAAGCCCGCTCGCACCCGGCGCAACGTGCACACTGCAGGTGACGTTCCTGCCCACGGCAGTAGGTCAGGATAGCGCGACGCTTACCATCCCTGCCACGGCCGGCGGCAGTACCTGGACAGACCTGCTTTCCGGTTCGGGCGTAGCAGCCGGGAGCCTCCTTGGCCCCGGTCCCGCCACCTACCCGGCGACCGTGGTAGGCAGCGCCAGCCCACCCCAGGCGTTCAGCTTCAGCAATCCGGGCGGCGTAAGCCTGCCCTTGGCCGCGCCGCAGCTTTCCTCCGTGGACTACACCATCGTCCGCGGCCCTGGCACGACGTGCGGCAGCAGCCTTGCTCCCCGGGCAACCTGCAGCGTAAGCGTCGCGTTCACGCCCGTCTCTATGGGGGATCAGCCTGCTGTACTGAAGCTCGCGAGCAGCACTCCGGGCGGCCCTGCGGCACAGGTCGCGCTCGATGGAACCGGGCTGGCCGCTGCGCAACTTGGTTTTTCTCCCACCTCGTTCAACTTTGGCAGCAA
>CAXTEW010000077.1:0-11125 GCA_964243175.1 uncultured Acidobacteriaceae bacterium | reverse complement strand
CTGCTTCCTCGATAGCCTCGCGATCGGGCGATGCCTGCAGCTCAAGCCAGAAGAAACCGTAGGAACCAAGCGTGACATGGTACGGCGCCTTGGTAATTGTCGGGAACTCCACGTAGCCGAGCATCTCGATCGGCGTCATTCCCTCGAACTCTGCCAGGTCCAGCGTGACGGGCTGGGCAAAGCGCGAGAGGTTCGCGACGCAGAGCACGCGGGACTCTGCATCCTCGCGCACGTACGCCAGGACTTTGCGGTTGTCCGGCGCAAGAAAACGCAGCGTGCCGCGGCCGAATACCTGGAAGAGCTTGCGCAGCGAAATCATGTTGCGCATCCAGCTCAGCAGGCTCGATGGGTCACTCTGCTGGGCCTCGACATTGATGGCCTCGTAGCCCCAGACCGGGTCCATGATGACGGGCGAAAACAGCTTTGCGGGGCTGGCGCGCGAGAACCCCGCGTTGCGATCGCCAGACCACTGCATCGGTGTGCGTACCCCGTTGCGGTCGCCGAGGTAGATGTTGTCTCCCATGCCTATCTCGTCGCCGTAGTAGAGAATCGGCGTCCCTGGAAAGGAGAACAGCAGGCTGTTCAGTAGTTCGATACGCCGGCGATTGTTGTCAACCAGCGGCGCGAGCCTCCGGCGGATGCCGATGTTGATCCGCATGCGCGGATCAGCCGAGTACGCGAGATACATGTAATCGCGTTCTTCATCCGACACCATTTCAAGCGTTAGCTCGTCATGGTTGCGCAGGAAGATGCCCCACTGGCAGTTCGCCGGGATATCCGGGGTTTGCGCCATGATGTCGGTAATCGGCAGACGGTCTTCCTGGCGAAGCGCCATGTAGATACGCGGCATCAGCGGAAAATGAAAGGCCATGTGGCATTCATCGCCATCGCCGAAGTACGGGCGCACATCCTCGGGCCACTGGTTGGCTTCGGCCAGGATCAAGCGGCCTTCGTAACCGTCATCGATCGCCTTACGGATCGCCTTGATGACGGCGTGGGTCTCGGGCAGGTTCTCGCAGTTGGTTTCGGGGCGCTCGATCAGGTAAGGGATGGCATCCATGCGCAGGCCGTCGACACCCATGTCCAGCCAGAAGCGCATGATGTCGATGACCTCCTGCACTACGACCGGGTTGTCGAAGTTCAGGTCAGGCTGGTGCGAGAAAAAGCGGTGCCAGTAATACGCGTTGGCGACCGGGTCCCAGGTCCAGTTGGACTTTTCGGTATCGGTAAAGATGATGCGCGCGTCCTGGTACAGCTTGTCCGTGTCGCTCCACACGTACATCTCGCGCTCGGGCGAACCAGGCGCGGCATTGCGCGCGGCCTGGAACCACGGGTGCTGGTCCGAGGTGTGGTTGACCACCAGTTCCACCATGACCTGCATGTTGCGCTCATGCGCCGCATTCATGACCTGCTTAAAGTCCTCGACCGTGCCATAACTCGGGTTGACCGACAGGTAATCGGAGATGTCGTAGCCGTCATCGCGCAGGGGCGAAGGAAAAAAGGGCAGCAGCCAGATGCAGGTCACGCCCAGGTCCTGCAGGTAATCGAGCTTGCCCAGGAGACCAGGAAAATCGCCGATGCCATCGTTGTTGCTGTCCGCGAAGGCGCGTACATGCAACTCGTAGATGATCGCGTCTTTGTACCAGAGTGGATCGGACGCACTTCCCTGCCGCTTCAAGCCTGCCTCCTGCATTTGCTGCTGCTGTGGTTACAGATAAATTCATTTGCCATTACGCGCTTGCCTCGTTCTGCAGCGTGTCCCTGATTATCGGCCGAATGACGAAAACATGCGCAGGCTGCGCTGCCGGGTCAAGCGCCACGAAGTTGCTGGGGCCGCGCCAGGTGTACACCGCGCCAGACAGCAGGTCCTCGACCTCGTAGGTCGACGTGTCTGTGAGACCGAGCTGCGCGGTATCGAGATACAGCCAGCCGCTCTGCCGGTTTCGAGGGTCGAGGTTCACCACCGTGAGCACCACGTTGCTGCGATCGAGTGACCGCTTGCTGTAGGCAATCAACTGCTCGTTCTCCGCCGTGTGGAAGCACAGCGACCGGTCAAAGCTCTGCAGCGCGGGCTGCTCCCTGCGTGCCTTGTTGACGGTCGCCATCAGCTGGGCGACAGGATTGTCGAGCGCGAGGGGCCAGTGCTTGATCTCGTACTTTTCTGAGTCGAGATACTCTTCCCCACCCGCGCGAAAGGGCGCGTCCACCAGGTTTTCGTACACCCCGCCGTAGACGCCATAGGAGGGATCAAGGGTCGCGGCCAAAACCAGTCGCAGCGCAAACGCGGCCTGCCCGCCGCTCTGCAGGTTCATCGGCAAGATGTCCGGCGTATTGGGCCAGAAGTTCGGACGGAAATACTCCCACTGCTCGGTCCGGGTCAGCTCGATCAAATACTCCTCGATCTCGGCCTTGGTGGTTCGCCAGCAGAAGTAGGTGTAGCTCTGGGAAAAGCCCAGCTTGGCCAGGCGCTCCATTACCCGCGGGCGCGTGAAAGCCTCGGCCAGGAACAAGGCATCGGGGTATTGGCGCTTCACTTCCGCGATGCACCACTCCCAGAATCCAAAAGCCTTGGTATGCGGATTATCGACGCGGAAGATACGCACCCCGTGCTCCGCCCAGTGCACAAACACATCGCACAGCGCGTCCCACTGCGCTTCCCAGTCGTCACTTTCGAAATCGATCGGGTAGATGTCCTGGTATTTCTTTGGCGGGTTCTCCGCGTACTGGATCGAACCATCGGCGCGATGCTTGAACCACGAAGGATGCTCCGTGACCCAGGGGTGATCGGGCGCACATTGGAACGCAATATCAAGCGCCAGTTCCATGCCGTGCTGCGCCGCAGCCTCTCGCAGGTGGGCAAAGTCAGCCATGGTCCCCAGCTCGGGAAGGATGGCGGTATGGCCGCCCTCGGCAGCGCCAATAGCCCAGGGGCTGCCCACATCGCCATCCTTGGCCGAGACAGTGTTGTTTTTCCCCTTGCGGTACGAGCGGCCTACCGGGTGGATCGGTGGCATGTACAACACGTCAAAACCAAGCTGCTGCAGGTATGGCAGCCTTGCCTCGACATCACGCAGGGTGCCATGCGTCTGGGCATCCGCCCCCTGGGAGCGCGGAAACAGCTCGTACCAGGTCGAGAACCGGGCCTTCGCACGGTCGACTGCGACGGCCAGTGTGCGCTCGTAGCGGGTTTCCAGCTCGGTGTGCGGGTAGGCTGCCATCAGCCCAAGCAGGCTGGCGGCGAGGCCCGGGGCAGACAGGCTTGCACGCTCCGCATCGGCGTGGCCTGATTTTTCCAGCCCAGCCAGCGTATCGCCGTTGCGCTGTAGCAGCGCGGCCTCGGCTTCCAGTGACTTCTGCTCTTTGCCCCGCGCCCGCTTTGCTGCCGCCGCCACCAGCAGTGCCCCTGTCTGCAGCTCGAGCGATACATCCTGGCCTGCCTTGAGCTTCTTGGCCAGCCCATCCTGCCAGGTATCGAAGTGGTCGACGCTGGCGGCGATCGTGTACTCATAGCGGCCTGGTGCGGACACGGTGAAGGTGCCGGCCCAGCGATCGTTGCCAAGTGGCGCCATGGCGATCGTCTGCGGCTTTTTGTCGCCGGGGCCGGTTACCAGCAGCCTGGCTTCGATATGGTCGTGCCCGTCGCCGAAGATGTCGGCTTCCACTGCTACCGGTTCGCCGACGACCCGTGTTGCCGGGAAGCGTCCCCCATCGATCTCGGGAGTTACATGTTCGATCACTACCCGCTTGCGGCCGTCTTCCGGCTTGCGCAGCTCGCGTTTTCCGCCTGCCATCCAGTCCCCTATGCTTCCTGCTACCTGCCCGCAATGGACTCCATCGGTGAGCCAGGTGCGCTCGCCATGGGTGCCTCAGACAGGCTGCTTCCAGACCCAGTGTACCCAGAAGGAGTAAGGAAAACCTGGTATCCGCGTCGCTGGGGCTCAGGCCCGGCTCCGCTACTCTTCCCATTTGTAGAAGATGTTGTTGAGAGACTCAGCCCACGTAGGATGCGCCCAGACTGCATCGCGCAGCAGGGTGTACGGCATCTTCGCGGCCATGGCTACCTGCACCATCGCGGCGATCTCTCCACCCTGCCCGGCCAGGATCGCAGCGCCCAGGATTTGCTCGGAATCGCGGTCGACCAGGATCTTCATCAGGCCGCGATCCTCGCCTGTTTCATAGGCACGCGCGATCGAACTGGCCGGCATCTTCGCGACGCGTACCGTGTGGCCCGCCTTGCGAGCCTCCCCGAGCGTCATGCCTATACGGCCCAGCTCCGGGTCGGTGAACACCGTGTACGGCACAGGCCGGTCCGTTGTTGTGCGGCTGCCATCCTCAAGCAGGTTCGCCGCCACGATCCGGTAGTCGTCGTAGGAGATATGGGTGAACGCTGGGCCGCCCTTGACGTCACCCAGTGCGTACACGCCCGGGGCGCTGGTCTCAAGCTTCTCGTTTACCGGGATAAAACCGTGCTCATCCACCGTGATGCCCGCCGCCTGGAGGTTGAGCTCCTCGGTGTTGGGCGTGCGGCCGGCGGCGAGCAGCAGTTGCGAACCGCTGTAGGTCTTCTCGCCACCGCCGGTCGACACGGTCAACTGGATTGCCCCATGGATCTCCCTGGCCGCCGTCGCCTTGCCATTGAGCACGACCGCGATCCCGTCTTCCGCAAAAATCTTTCCCAGGGCCTCGGCGATATCGGCGTCCTCGCGCGGCAGCAGCTGCGGCGCGTTGCTGATGATCGTCACCGCGGCACCGAAGCGGCGAAACATCTGGGCGAACTCGACCGCGATGTAGCTGCCGCCCAGCACCAGCAGGTGTTCCGGTACCTCGTCGAGCTCCATGATGCTCTCGTTGGTTAAGTAAGGGACGGATTCGAGCCCCATGCCCGGCGGCGTCAGCGAGCGCAGGCCCGTATTGATGAAGACCTTGTCTGCCTCGAAGGTGCGGGTGCCTGTGCTTGCGTTCAGCGCCACTTCAATGGTCCTTGGGCCGGTAAACCGGGCGACCCCGCGTACCAGTTCAATATTCTTCGCGCTCTCGAGCGACTTCTCACTACCTGTACGCCACACATCGACGACATGCCGTTTGCGCGCGCGCACCTCGCTCATCTCGACGCGGACCGCATCGGTATGTACTCCATAGGTGGCGGCACGGCGGGCCTGGTCTGCTACCTTGGCGCTGGCGATCATGGTCTTGGTGGGCGTACAGCCAGTGTTGACACAGGTGCCACCAACATCCTTCGCCTCGATGACCGCGACCCGTTGCCCTTTAGCGGCGAGTGCTGCTGCCAGCGGATTGCCCGCCTGTCCCGATCCCACGATCACTGCGTCCAGCTTTTCCGGCATGCTTGCTCTCCTGCTTGGTGCAGAACCTTTGGATCAGAACCGGGAGACGATAAAGAAAGCACCACCGATGGCGATGGCATCTTCCACCAGCGCCACCGGGAAATCAGGCAATCGGCCGGGTCTGGTCAGGGTGCGGCGCAGCAGGAAGCCGCTGTAGGCGCCAACCACCGCACCGACGGCTCCCAGAAGAATGCCGACCGGCAGTGCCGCGCCGGCGATGGTGGCGAGCGCCGCGCCGCAGCCTGCGCCAAATACGCCCCGGCCGATGAGGGGAAAGAGGGAAACGCGCGAAGGCGTCTTCGGCAGCTTGTCCCCGATCAGCTCGCCAACCGCAAGCAGCGAGAAGACGATCAGCGAGACGGGGTGGGCCAGAAACGCGAAAGCGGTATGCGCCAGGGGAAACCAGCCCAGGTGCGCGCCCCAGCAGAGCACCGCAACAGGAGTGAGGGTGCGTAATCCATTCAGCAAGCCCAGCACAAAGACCAGTGAGGCGAGAAGAGCAATTGGCATATGGCCCTTTGATGCTCGCTCGCAGCAGCTGACACGTGCGGACGGGAGACTTGTGCCGGCGTGAATGTTGAATCAGGCCATACCCTTGTGGAGCGCCCGATCCATTCTGCGCTGCCGGACCGGATCGCGTTAGTCTTCGCGCAGCAGGCTTGGCTCTTCCGGGGCACGTAGTCGCACCAGCCGGTCGATCGCATAGGGCGAACGCTGGCCGCTGTGATGGTAATGACGCACCTGCAACTCACCAAGCAGTCCGATGGCGAGCATCTGGATGCCGGCCAGGATCAGGATGCCTGCAACCACGAAGAGCGGTCCATGCTCGTCCATGGTGTGCTGGTGGGTAAACAGCTTGAGCATGAGCAGGAGCACCGCGATAGCGCTGCCTCCGAGCATCGAGAGCGCCCCGATGCTTCCGAAGAAGTGCAGCGGCCGTGTCATGTACTTGAGCAGGAAGCGAATCGTTAACAGGTCAAAGAAGACGCGGAAGGTGCGACCAATACCGTAGTGGCTCTTGCCGCGCTCGCGATTGACGTTCTTGATCGGGATCTCGCAGATGCTGGCCCCGTACCAGGATGCCAGCGCCGGGATAAAACGGTGCATCTCGCCATAGAGGGGCACGGCCTGGATCACCTCCCGGCGATACGCCTTGAAGGTCGTGCCGAAGTCGTGGATATCGACGCCTGACAGCTTCGCCATGAGCCAGTTGGCACAGCGGGACGGAAAGCGGCGCATGACATAGTTGTCAATACGCTCCTTGCGCCAGCCGGAGACCACGTCGTAGCCTTCTTCCAGCTTTTCGAGGAAGCGGGGAATCTCGTCCGGGTCGTGCTGCAGGTCGCCATCCATGGCCAAAATGAACTCGCCCTGCGCATGATCGAAGCCGGCGGCCAGTGCCGAGGTCTGGCCGAAGTTGCGCCGCAGTTTGACCACCAGCACACGGCTGTCGACCGCCGCGATTTCTTCCAGCAGCTTGTAGGTGCGGTCGCTCGACCCATCATCGACCAGCACCAGCTCGAACAAGTCGTCGACCTGCTCCATGACCGCTTTCAAGCGGTCGTACAAAGCAGTGACATTCTCTTCTTCGTTATGGAAAGGCACGACGATGGAGTACTTGAGCATGCGCATATTTTATACCGCGGGGTCTGGCCAGCAGGCTTAGCGGGCCGGGAAACCCTCGGCTTCGTCGTAGTTGCCGACCAGCTCGAAGAACACCCGCTCCGCCCCCGCGGCGTCGTCCAGGGCCTGGTCGACCAGGTCAGGCGAGCCGCCCTGCCGCCGCAGCCACTGCTCCGCGTCGGCGCGGTTAGGAGCCTCATAGGTTGCGCTGTCCTTGCGGTAGTTCGAGCCGGCCTGCTCCAGGATGACGTAGCCTTCGCCCTGCTTGCGGATTTCCAGTGTGCGTACTGCCATTGCGCGTGTCTCCTGTCTGCTGTGATGCCGCCTGCTGCCGGATCGAGGCTAGTTCTGCGCCAGGACCTCAGCTGCCACCCGGGCGGCATGGCTGCATGCCTGCCGGCTGACATCGTTATGGGTAACAAAGCGCACAGCGTGCGGACCGACGGCGCCCGCCAGCACGCCACGCTCCTTGAGCGAGCGAACAACAAGGCCGGAGTCGCGGCCGCCGCGCAGGTGGAAGATCACGATATTGCTTTGCACGGAGTGCAGGTCCAGTTCGACCTCGGGCAGCGCCGCCAGCCTTTCAGCCAGGACGCGCGCATTGGCGTGATCCTCGTGCAGGCGCTCCGGCATCTCCTCAAGCGCGATAAGCCCGGCAGCCGCCAGGATACCGGCCTGGCGCATGCCGCCGCCCAGCGCCTTCCGCACTGCCCGCGCCTTCCCGATGAACTCGCCCGAACCCACCAGCATGGAGCCGACCGGGGCACAAAGGCCCTTCGACAGGCAGAACATGACCGAGTCGAAGCCCCGCGTCAGCTCTGCCACCGGGATACCGAGATGGGTTGCCGCATGGAAGATGCGGGCGCCATCAAGATGGATAGGCAGCCCGAGATCCCGCGCACCCTCCCAGATTTCTTCAAAGACAGCGAGCGGCGTCACAATGCCGCCGGCCATGTTGTGCGTGTTTTCAAGCGAGATCAGCCCCGGCTGCTGACGGTAGTAGATCTTCGGCGCAATCAGGCCCTTGATATGTTCCCACCGAAACACGCCGTCCTCGGCATAGGCGGTGCGCAGCTGGCAGCCGGAGAACGCGGCGACCATCGCCATCTCCCAGTCCACCAGGTGGGCGCGGGCCTCGCAGATGACTTCCTGGCCATGCGTCGTATGCAGGCGGATGGCGATCTGGTTGCCCATGGTGCCGGTCGGCACAAACGACGCGGCTTCGCGCCCGAAGATCGCGGCAGCCCGCGCTTCGAGCGCATTGATCGTGGGATCTTCCCCGTATACATCGTCGCCTACTTCAGCCTCGGCCATCGCGGCACGCATGCGAGCGGTCGGGCGGGTGACCGTGTCGCTGCGCAGGTCGACGGTCGTGACGGCGGTGTCGAAGCGCTCCTCGGATCCTCGAGAATCGGAGACGGTGGGGGAAAACAGCGTGCTGGTTTCAGTGGCCATGGATGCCCTCATTATCGCCGGATTTGACCATCTGATTCACTCCGGCGTTGCAGAAAAGGTTGTGCATCGAGGAGGGCGTGCGATGGCGGGTTCATGCGAACGCGGGCGGGGCCACAGTCTTCCCCGCCTGATCACGATCCAGCAGCAGCGCCGAAAAGACCTCGTTCGACAGCAGGCGGCCGCGGGCAGTGAGTG
Source organism: uncultured Acidobacteriaceae bacterium (assembly GCA_964243175.1). Taxonomy (GTDB): domain Bacteria; phylum Acidobacteriota; class Terriglobia; order Terriglobales; family Acidobacteriaceae; genus EB88. Next base: position 2,510 of record CAXTEW010000077.1, on the reverse strand, counting down.
CGAAACCGTCCTCCTGGGCCGAGCGCTCGAGCAGGCCGCATGCTTCCAGCTCCCGCAGGACTGGCTGGTATGGCTCGATCGCCGGCAGGCCGAACTTCTCTCGAAGACGGGCCAGCGACACCCCGGCGTTCCGGCGCAGGCCAAGAAACCATGCTTCCTCCAGCTCCTCATCCGCGTTCAGCACGGCCGGCTGTTCCCAGCTGCCGCCGGCGAGGAAGGACTCCAGGCCATCGCTGACCGCGAACCGGGCGGCGGCGCCTGTCTCTGTACGCAGCATGGAATGTGCATCCACGCCGATGCCCAGGTACGGCGCCCGCAACCAGTAGCGTTCATTGTGCCGGGACCGGCCGCCGGGGCGCGCGAAGTTCGAGATCTCGTACTGCTGCAGCCCGGCCGCGGCAAGCTCCACACATGCCTGCTCGTACCAGTCGGCGACCACGTCATCCTTCGGCAGCAGCTGCGCGCCAAAGCGGCCACCGCCCCGCAGTGCTTCGGCGCCCAGCCGCGAGTCCTCATCCAGCTCGAACATGTACACGCTGGCATGGTCGACCGCCGAGCCCGCCAGCGAGGCGACCGAGTAGTTCCAGCTCGCGCCTGTCTGCCCGGGCAGCCCTGCAATCAGGTCGGCCGAGACATGCGCAATGCCTGCCGCCCGTATCCGCTTGATCTCGCGCAGTGCTTCCTCGCCCGAGTGGGTCCTCGCCGTGGACCGGGCTTCTGCGTCCACAAAGGACTGCACCCCGAAGGACACGCGATTGAGTCCTGCCTCCATGGTGGCTGCGAGCGTCGCGGGCTCCAGCTGCAGCGGCGCGGCTTCGAGGGTAATTTCGGCGTCGGGTTGGACTGCAAACTCGTTGCGGATGGCTGCAAAGAGGCTCCGGATGAGTTCGGGCGGCAGCAGCGAGGGGGTGCCGCCGCCGAGATAGATCGTGTCAACGACCTCCGGCAGCTGCAGGCTATGAGCCGCCGCCCAGGCGCGCACCCTCCGCAGCTGCTCTTCGAGTGCGGCCACATAGGCTGGCATGGCTGAGGCCGGGTACACTCCCGACGCGAAGTTGCAGAAGGTGCACTTCGCACGGCAGAACGGGACCGAGATGTACAGGCCGAGCGGTTCCAATGGGTTACCCACTGCCTTTATTTTCCCACTATCTTTCGCCCGGGCCTGAAGGGCGGCCTGCCCCTGGTCGATAGAATAGGAGAGAACCCATGGCAGAAGCAGCCCAGCAGGACGATGATGTAGTCGGCAAAGCATACGACGGACGCCTGATGCGGCGGCTGCTGACCTATCTGCGTCCCTACAAGGCGATCGCCTTTGTCTCGCTGGTCGCCATCCTGTTCAAGGCCAGCTTCGATGTGCTCGGCCCCTACCTGTTCAAGGTCGCGCTCGATCTGTACCTGACGCCGCAGGGGGGAGCGGCGAAGCACACATTTCTGTCTCGCTACCTCAGCACCCATGCGGCGAAAGGTGTTTCTGAGCTGGCCGGGCTCTACCTGGCCTCACTCGTCCTGTCATACGCGCTCGAGTTCATGCAGACCTACATCCTGCAGTGGATGGGCCAGAAGGTCATGTTCGACATGCGCCGGCAGATCTTCGGCCACATGCAGCGCATGCACGTCGGTTTCTTCGACAAGAACCCGGTAGGCCGGCTGGTGACCCGGCTGACCAGCGACGTCGATGCTTTGAACGAGATGTTTACCTCGGGCATCTTCGCGATCTTTGAGGACGTGTTTGTTCTGATCGGCATCGTTGCCGTCATGCTGTCGATGAACTGGTGGCTGGCGCTGCTGACCTTTTCGGTCCTGCCGCTCATCCTGCTCATCACGCGGATCTTCCGCAAGTACGTACGCGAGTCGTATCGCCGTATCCGCGCGGCAGTCGCCAGGATCAATGCCTACACCCAGGAGCACATCAGCGGGATGCCGCTGGTGCAGCTCTTCAATCGTCAGCAGCGGGCCTATGCCGACTTTGAGGCGATCAACAGCCAGCACATGGTGGCCTTTAAGGATTCGATCCTGGCCTACGCTCTCTACTACCCGGGCGTGGAGCTGCTGAGCACCATTGCCATTGCCCTGGTCATCTGGGTCGGCGGCGGCGGGGTGCTGCACGGCGTCGTCAGCGTGGGCGTGCTTGCGGCGTTCATCCAGTACTCACAGCGCTTCTTCCGGCCGATCCAGGACCTGAGTGAGAAGTACAACATCCTGCAGGCAGCCATGGCGGCCAGCGAGCGCGTCTTCAAGCTGCTCGATACGGAACCCGAGATCCGCTCGCCGCTTACTGCGAGCGAAATCGGCAGTGCAGATCGCGGCGCGGGCACCATTGAGTTCCGCGACGTCTGGTTCACCTATGGCAAGCTGAGCCAGGAGCAACAGGACCAGGCCCATAGCAACGGTCCGGCTGCCCTGCAGACCATGCAGGGCGTCGAGTGGATCCTGCGCGGCGTCTCCTTCACCATCCAGCCGGGAGAAACCGCCGCCATCGTAGGCCATACCGGCGCCGGCAAGACCACCAT
>CAXTEW010000076.1:0-11195 GCA_964243175.1 uncultured Acidobacteriaceae bacterium | reverse complement strand
TTGGTGCGAGCCACGGCCATAACATCTTCGTCGGCCAGACGCATGTTATGCATTACTTCTGACTGCCACCGCCCCTTCTTGAGCAGAACGAGCGGGACACCATCGACAGCAGTTGCAAGCCGCGAGGAGCCTGCGCGCATGGCCGCGGTTAGACGGTGCATGAGCCCGATGGCGAGGATGGCGCAGACACAGTTGGTCACTGACTTATCGTCGCCAACCGTGGCCAGGATGATGAGACCGCCTATCAGGAAAACAATCACGAACTCGAAGGGCGTGAGTTGTCCGCCTGGTCTGCGAGAAAGAAAGCGTATGACGAAGAGAAGAAAGAAGTAGCCAAGAATGGCATGGATAATCGTGTACACGCGTCCCCTCGTTACGGCATAACAAAAACGCCGGCGGTGATCGAGTCCATCGGTTGTGACGGAACGCCATTCGGGATCAGGCGTATGTTGAAGTGCGAATATCCGGGATTGGCTGGCTGCAGTGCGAACGCAACCGTATTCGGGTGCACGCCCGAGGAGAAAGTGTAGGAGATACCACCATCCGTAATCGTGGAGCTGGATGGTTCGGGAATGATGCGCTGATTGCCCAGTGTCTTCACCATCTCGTCACTGACCCATAGGCGAATGACCCCATCCTTTACTGCGTCAGGACCAAAGTGAATGGTGAGGATTGAAGGGGTGCTGAAACGCTCAATGCGTTCGTACTTGATGCTCATCGCGCCATCGGCCGTCTCCTTGTGCGCGTTCGCCGCAGGGCCGCGGCCAAAGACACCGGCAAGATCAAGCAGCACGATGACGGCAAAAAAGATCCAGACCGCCTTTTCAAAGCGCCACCAGCGGCGCTGAAATTCCAGGTCCTCGCCGACCGCGACCTCGTTCCCAACCTTGGCGACTGAATCTTTCACTGGTGCTGTCGGAGTTTCCATGGTTCGCGTGCTCCTTTCTACTCTTCCACAGCAGCAATGGTGATTTCGCCGTTGCGCTCCAGCACTGCGTAGGAAATGCCTTCAAGCGTGGAGATGCCCTTGTCACGCGCAGCAGTCATCACGTCGTCCTCGCCGATGAGCATGCCGTGCATGACTTCCTCGCGCCACTTCCCGTGTTCCATCAGCACGAGCGGCGTGCCATCGAGTAGGCGTGCGATTCGATTCGAGTGCTGTCGAAGCAGAACAAGGACGAGGTGCGCGAGCCCTATGGTCATGATCTGCGTGAATGCGTTGGTGAGCGAGCGGTCATCAGCAACGGTGAATGTCAGCGCGAGCCCGCCAATGAAGAAGATCAGGACAAATTCGAATGGGTTCATCTGCTTGCCGGGACGTCTCCCCACGATGCGCACGAGGAAGACCAGGAAGAAATAAGCAAAGGCAGCACGAAGGATGGCAGCCAAGAAGGTCTCCTGCGAAACTCGCTTCCAGATTGAAGGGTTAATCCATAAGATGAGCTGGCTATCAAATCGTTGCCTCATCAAAAAAGGCCCGGCATGTGCCGGACCCTCTCATGCAACCGTGCAGGCAGAGAGTCACTCTGCCGCGGTCGCGGGCATATCCTCTGCCTTGACCTGCGCCACGGTCCAGGTGGGGTCGCCGACCTTGAAGCGGGCGAAGCGGCGGACGGTAATATTCTCACCGAGCTTGCCAACCTTCTGCGCAATCATTTCCTTGATGGACAGTGACTGCTCCTTGATGAAGGGCTGCTCCAGCAGGCAGACTTCCTCGAAGAACTTGCTCATCTTGCCTTCGACGATCCGCTCGACAACCGGCGCCGGCTTGCCGGTCTCGGCAGCCTGGGCGCGGTAGATATCCTGCTCGCGTGCCAGGTCACTCTCCGTGACGTCTTCGCGCCGAACATAGCGCGGGTCGGTCGCCGCGATGTGCATGGCGATGTCTTTGAGCAGGTCCTGGAAGTCTTCGGTACGGGCCACAAAGTCGCTTTCACAATTGACTTCTACCAGCACGCCGATCTTTCCGCCGGCATGGATATAGGTGCCGACCGCCCCTTCGTTGGTCCCGCGCGACGCCTTCTTGGCAGCCGATGCCATGCCACGCTTGCGCAGGATCACGAAGGCTGCTTCCATATCGCCCTTTGCTTCCTGCAGGCTCTTCAGGCAGTCGCCCATGGGAGCGCCGGACTTCTCGCGGAGCTCCTTGACCAGCTTTGCATCAATCTTTTCACTCACTGCTGCCACCTTGGTTGTCCTTTGTGCGCCGGATCGGCGCGGTTGATTCCCTGACGCAGCGAGAGCGCAGCACCGGCCAGCGGGCTGCGCCCTCTCAGGGCTGATACCTGGTCGCTACTGCCTAAACAGTACCTTCTGCAACCTCTGGTTCGGTGAGCGCACCCACGGCGACAGGCGCCTTGCGGATGCCTCCGCCGAGTGCCGACTCGAGATCCACCTCTTCGGGCTCCGCTGCTTCCGCAGCAGGTGCCGCTTCATCCGCACCGGCCTCCAGGCTGCCTGTCTCGAACGTCGCTGCCGTGAACTGTGCCTCGGTCGATACACCGGCCACATCCATGAACTGCTTATCGGTCGAGATTTGTACGCCCTCGATTACCGAGTCCGAGATCTTGGAGGTGAACAAGCGGATCGCACGCAGCGCATCATCATTGCCGGGGATGACATAGTCGACCACGGTCGGATCGCAGTTGGTATCAACCACGGCGACGACCGGGATACCCAGCTTGCGGGCTTCCTTGACGGCGATTGCTTCCGCATTCGAGTCGACGATGAACAGCGCGTCCGGCAGGCGCTTCATATTCTTGATGCCGGCCAGGTTGGCTTGCAGGTGCTTGCGCTCCCGCTCCAGCTTGATGACTTCCTTCTTGGTCAGCAGCTCGTAGCGACCATCGGTCGCCATTTCGTCGAGTTCCTGGAGCCGCTTGACAGACTTCTGCACCGTGATCCAGTTGGTAAGCAGACCACCGAGCCAACGCTGGTTGATGTAGAACATGCCACAGCGGTTCGCTTCCTCTGCGATCGCGTCCTGTGCCTGGCGTTTGGTGCCGACAAACAGGATGACCTTGCCGGTCGATGTCAGGTCGGTGACGTACTTCGACGCCTCCTTGAACATTTTCAGGGTTTTCTGCAGATCGATGATATAGATCCCGTTGCGCTCGCCGAAGATGTACTCCTTCATGCGCGGGTCCCAACGCTTGGTCTGGTGTCCAAAGTGAACGCCAGCCTCAAGCAGCTCCTTCATGGTGATAGTTGCCAAACAGCCTCCTTATTGAGTTGCATCCGGAGCGAACAGCCCTGGATTGATTCCCTAAAACGGGAGAATCACGTCCGAAATACCGCCCTGGGGCGGGTGGTTCACTTACTGAGAACAACTACTCCGAACGATCCATCTGCCAGGCAGAGAGCTCGTTTCCGCTCGGATCAAGAAAGTGGAAGCGGCGGCCTCCTGGGAAGCTGAACGGTTCCCTGCTGATGGTGCCGCCTGCCGCGACCACTGCCTTGTAACTCGATTGGAGATCATCAACAGCGATGACGACCAGCGGCCCTGCTGTCGCCTCACCCGTGCTCGCCTGCAATCCGAGGTCGACATCGCCGGTCAGCGTCGACGCGTAGGTCGGACCGAAATCCTGCAGGTCGAAGGCGAACGCTTCTGCGAAAAAGCGCTTGGACTGTTCAATCTGCTTCACTGGAAGCTCGATGAAATTGATCCGGGCCATAACAGAAAACCTAGCGCTTGGAGAACTGGAAGCGTGCGCGGGCACCCTTCTGGCCGTACTTCTTACGCTCCTTGATGCGGGCGTCGCGGGTCAGCAGGCCTTCGGTCTTCAGCGTCTTGCGCAGCTCGGCATTGAACTCGAGCAGGGCGCGAGCGATCCCCATCTTGATGGCATCGGCCTGGGCGCAGATCCCGCCGCCGCGTACCGTCGTGATCACATCGAAATTGCCGATAAGCTCGGTCAGAACGAGGGGGCGCTTGGCCGCGATCCTCTGCTGCTCGGTGACGAAGTACACATCGTGGGCCTTCTTGTTGACCGAAAAACCGCCGCTGCCGGGGCGAAGAAATACGCGTGCCACTGCCGACTTGCGCCGGCCTGTTCCGTAGTACTGCACCAGATCTGCCATGGTCTGTCCTTATGCTCCGTGCTGCGCAGGGCGCTTGCCCAGCTGGGTATCAATCTCAAGCACCTGCGGCTGCTGCGCCTGGTGGGGGTGCTTGTCATCGCGGTAGACCTGCAGCTTGGTCGCCATCTGGCGGCCCATCTTGGTCTTGGGCAGCATGCCCTGCACGGCTTCCTCGATGATCTTTTCCGGGCGCCGCTTCAGCAGGCGCAGGAACGACTCCTCGCGCAGGCCGCCGGGAAATCCGGTGTAGCGACGGTAGACTTTCTTCTCGGACTTGAGCCCGGTCAGGCGAATCTTCTCCGCATTGATCACGATCACGTGATCGCCCATATCGATATACGGGGTGTACTTGGGGCTGCGCTTGCCCGCCAGGATGCTGGCCACTTCGGTCGCGAGACGACCCAGTGTCTTGCCACTGGCATCGGTCACGAACCACTTGCGGTTGATCTCAAGCGCGCTTGGAATAAACGTCGACATCGCGTACTTCTCCTAAAAAACAGATGGAACTTGTTTCCACCGGAACTGTGTGCCCTACTAACCAGCAGCCACTACGGAAAGAGACTTTGCCTTCCCGACCCCGAGAGCTGCTGTCAGTGTGAGCGGCGCATCATGAGCGTCCCGGCTGCTGCGAGGGAGCCATGCACCCAGTAGAGCAGGCGCGGGACTGCGCAAGACCTCTAGACTAGGGGTCCGATTCGCTAAAGTCAAGCTGCTTCAGGAGTATCTGGGCGGGGAGGATTGCGGAAAACACCCCGGGCCGAGCACCCGGGGCACCTGGAGCGCTAGCCTACCGGGCTGAGCAGGGGCTCAATCGGCTGTTGCGGCTTGAGTTCGGGCATTGTGACATCGAGCGCACGGCCGGCGGCAAGCTCGGAAAATACATGGTTGGCAGTATCTTCCGTACGCGTGGAAACGATATGGAGCTTGCGGACAGCCAGCATCGTGACGGTCGACAGAAGGTACCTGTTCTCCATCTTTAAACCAGCTGCATAAACCAACTCTGAGCGCATAGTCCTTCTTTCCAGAGCGAAGTCGCAGCAGGCGGGGAGGCCAACTGAGTTCTTATCCCTTGGCCTATCCTACGCTGCCCGGCCACGGCCGACCCCCGCCGGGTGCGCTTCGGGGAGCCGGATGAGCCAACATGGGACACAGAGCTACTGCTCCGCGTCCCCTGCCCGGAGCCGCTCCGCGACGCTCGGCTTGTGCTTCTTTTCCTGGTGCTCGCGGGACTTCACCTCCAGCACCCGTGCGGGCCGGGGTTGCCCTACCCGGGTACGCGCATTCGCTTTCACGGCGGCGACCACGCTGAAGACTTCCGGCCGGCGCCGGCGCTTCCCAGGCTTTGCGCTCGGCTCGGCAACAGGCTGGACTCCAGCCTGTTCGCCCGGCGTTGTTTTTCCTCTGCCAGCCATCCTGTTCCCTCCATCGCAGGGTGCTGCTTCTCGCGTGCCTGGGCGGTTGCGTGCAGGGCTGCCGCCCTCGTTCTGCCCGCCTGGCCAGCGCTGCGGCCAGGATGCAGGATAATGGAGTTTTGCCGCGCGAGCCCGCGGCGAAGGGGTGAGGCATGGAAGAACGAGATTTTTTCGACGAGAAACCAGAAGCGCGCACCCACCTGCTGACCTGTCCACACTGCGGAAAAGCAGATGACTACCAGCTCGGCTGGCTGGTCCGGCGCAAGAAGGCGCAGCTGGGCCGGGGGGCGGACGAGCGTGATCGCGCGCGGTTTGCCAAGGCGCAGTCGTACATGGTGCTGCGCGATGACATGACGGCGTGCAAGAACATTCGCTGCCGCAAGCGCTTTGAAACGTCGGGCGTCAAGTCGATCGCCTTTCTGTAGCAGGGACGCCGGGCGCGCCCCCTCGTGCTCGACGCGCCCGGGGGCGAGCACAGCGCGGGCTGGTCCTTTGCACCTGCCGACGCTTCGCCGCGCCGGGCCAGTAAGTTTTGCAGCCGCGGCGCGCAGGCGGCATCTAAATGGCGGCTGTGACAGACAAAGCAGCTCGCCGGCGCGGTGCGCAATCGCCTGGCAGGGCAAGGACTGATGTTGAGCAAAGATCGAAAGCTGGTAGCGGTAAAGCACTCTCCGCGTTTTCGCTTCGTGGCGCTTGCCGCGGCACTCATGGCTTCGCTGACCGCGTGCGGGCACAAGGCGCCGGCGGCAAGCGCCTTTGCGATGCCCCCGGGTGGTATGCCCGTCCAGACAGAAACCGTGACTTCGATTGCTGTGCCGCAGAGCGATACCTATGTGTCGACGATCAAATCACGGCGCTCCGCCACCATCAACCCGCAGGTCGACGGCAACCTGATTGCCATCGCTGTGCATTCCGGTCAGCACGTCAACAAGGGCCAGCCGCTGATGGACATCGATCCAATCAAGCAGCGGGCCACGCTTGACTCGGCTGCGGCGACTGAACAGCAGAAGCTCGCCGTGTACCAGTACAACCAGACAGAGGTCGAACGGCAAAGAAAGCTGTTCGAGGCCGGTATCACCAGCCGCGACGCATATGACCAGGCCCAGCAGAGCTTCCAGAATGCCAAGGCGGATTATGCGTCGTCGACAGCGACGACCAGCACGCAGCGCCGCGAGCTCGGCTACTACCACATCCTCGCGCCCTTCGATGGCGTCGTCGGGGACGTGCCGGTGCATGTGGGCGACTACGTTTCCCCTACCACGATGCTGACCACGCTGGACGCAAATACAGATCTTGAAGCGTATATCTATGTACCAACGGAGCGCGCGTCTGCCCTGCACCTCGGGCTGCCGGTAAGCATCCTGGGCCCGGATGGGGAGCCGCTTGAAACCACGCGGGTCGACTTCCTTTCCCCACAGGTAGACAACGGGCTCCAGGGCATCCTGCTCAAGGCGCCGGTACAGTCTTCGACCATGGACCGGCTGCGGAACCAGCAGCTCGTGAAAGCGCGGGTCGTGTGGTCAGAAAAGCCGATGGCCACTGTGCCTGTGCTCGCAGTAACCCGGCTGGGCGGACAGAGCTTTGTCTACGTGGCGCAGGACTCGGGCGGCGGCAAGTATATCGCGCACGAGAAACCGGTGCTCCTGGGAGACACGGTGGGCAACACCTACGCGGTGCAAAGCGGGCTGGTACCGGGCGAAAAAGTCATCCTGTCCGGTTTACAGATGCTGGCTGAAGGCGTGCCTGTGCATCCGCTCGGCTCCTGAGCTGGCTGCATGTTGCCGGGGGGTAGTGGATTGCCGTTCCCCCCTGTCCTGTGTAGCAAGTGACGCCGGCGGGTAACTTCTCGCCGTACTGGAAAGGATTACTGCTTGGTCGACTTTTTCATCCGGCGTCCTGTGTTCGCATCGGTCTGCGCCCTGCTCATCATTCTCGCCGGCGCCGTGTGTATCCCCACGCTGCCGATTTCGCAGTACCCGCAGCTGGCACCGCCCCAGGTAACCGTCACCAGCAACTATGTCGGCGCCAATGCGCAGGTCGTGGAAGCAGCCGTCACCACGCCGCTTGAAGAAGCGATCAATGGCGTCGAGGGGATGCGCTATATCTCCTCGACGAGCGCGAGCGATGGCACCAGCGCGATCACGACGACTTTCCAGACCGGCTACAACCTGGATATCGCCGCAGTCGATGTGCAGAACCGTATCTCGTCCGCGACCGGTCAGCTGCCGGCGGAAGTCAACCAGACCGGCATCACGGTCAACAAGGCGAATGCTAATTTCGTCTTCGCCGGCGGTATGTACTCGCCCGATGGGCGCTATAGCAATCTGTTCATCTCGAATTACATCGACGTCTATGTGAAGGACGCGCTGAAGCGCATTCCAGGCGTCGGCGACGTGGTCCTCTTCGGCGAACGCAAGTATGCCATGCGAGTTTGGGTCGACCCGGTCCGCCTGGCCGCGCGCCAGCTTACGGCGAGCGATGTGGTTGCAGCCATCCAGGAGCAGAACGTCGAAGTGCCTGCCGGCCAGCTCGGGCAGCCACCCAATACTTCCGAGCAGAGTTTTCAGATCACTGTCAATGCGATCGGCCGGCTGACTACGCCGCAGCAGTTTAACGACATTATTGTGAAGAACACGCCCAACGGCATCGTGCGCGTGAGCGATGTAGGGCATGCGGAGCTTGGCGCGCAAACCTATGGCTCGGACCTGAAATACTCGGGTATCCCAGCCATTGGCTTCGGCGTGCAACAGCTCAGCAATGCAAACGCGCTCGATGTTGACAAGCAGGGCAAAGCCGTTCTGGAAGAGCTATCGAAGACCTTCCCGCCGGGCCTCAAGTATGTCGTTGCGTTTGACACGACAACGGTCGTTGCCGAGGGCATTCACGACGTAGTACAGACGCTGCTCGAAGCGATTGTCATCGTCATCCTCGTAATCTATTTCTTTCTGCAGGACTGGCGCGCGGTCATCATTCCGGCCGCAACCATCCCGGTCTCGCTCATCGGCACGTTTGCCTTCCTCAAGATCTTCGGCTTCTCGATTAACACGCTGACACTGTTCGGCATCACGCTTGCCACGGGCCTGGTCGTCGATGACGCCATTGTCGTCATCGAGAATGTGCAGCGACATATCACCGAGGGCATCGCCGACGCGCACGAGGCGACCTCGATCGCGATGAGCGAAGTGACAAGCGCTGTTGTTGCCACCTCGCTGGTGCTGATCTCGGTGTTCATCCCCGTCTCCTTCTTTCCGGGAACCACGGGCCTGCTCTACAAACAGTTCGCGCTGACGATTGCCTTCGCTATTGCGATCTCCGCCTTCAACGCATTGACACTTTCTCCTGCTCTGGCAGCACTGCTGCTGCGCAAAGAAGAGAAGAAGCCCGCGATCCTGCACGCCATTGACAATGGCATCAAGAAAGTAAGCCAGGGCTATGCCCGTGTCATCCACACCATCCTGCACCTGCGCTACGTCATGCTGCTTCTCTTCATCGCGGGGCTTGCGGCAACGGTTCTGGTCTACCGGTCAGTGCCGACAGCCTTTGTTCCCCAGGAGGATCAGGGTTACCTGATTATCCAGATTCAGTCTCCGCAGGGCGCGTCTCTTGCTTACACCAAGGCGATTCAGGACAAACTCTCCGCGGTTCTCAAGAACGAGAAGGATATCTTCGGTACCTTCTCGATTGCCGGCTTTTCCTTTACGGGCAACGCACCGAACTACGGCCTGACGTTCGCGCCGCTGCAGCCGATTACGCAGCGGCTGGGTACCGGCGACTCGGCGGCGGAGATACTCGCGCGCATCCGGCCCAAGTGCCTCATGATTCCCGGTGCGCTGGTGATCCCCTTTGAGCCCCCTGCTATCTCGGGCCTGGGTAACTTCGGTGGCTTCCAGTTCGAACTGCAGGACCTGGGCCGCAATACCCTGCAGGATCTCGATCGCATCGCGCACACGATGACCGCCAAGGGCAATGCCGGCGGCAAACTGGTTGGACTGTTTACCTCCTACACGTCGAACGACCCACAGCTGCTGGTCGCGATTGACCGGGAGAAGGCAAAGTCGCTGGGCGTGCCTTTCTCGCAGGTGACAGACGCACTGAGCGTGTACATGGGCTCGGAGTACATCAATAACTTCGACTTCAACAACCGCTCCTACCGGGTCTACGCACAGGCTGATCAGCAGTACCGCAGGACTGCTGCTGATATACGCCAGTTCTATGTGCGGTCTGCTGCAAACGAAATGATCCCGTTGCAGAATTTCGTCACGCTGCAGCAAACCTCGGCGCCATCAGTCATCAGTCATTACAACCTCTTCCGCTCCGCCGAGATCGACGGTTCCGCGGCGCCGGGCCTCAGCTCAAGCGCAGGCCTGGACGCCATGCAGGACCTGGCCAAGCAGACCATGATGCAGGGCATGAATTACAGCTGGACCGGCCTCGCGCTCGAGGAGCTGGAGTCTTCCGGAAAGACAATCATCATCTTCGGGCTTGGCATCCTGGTCGTGTATCTCACGCTGTCAGCGCAGTACGAGAGCTTCGCCCTGCCCTTCATCATCCTGCTGGCTGTACCAATGGCAGTGCTCGGAGCGCTGCTCGCGCAGACGCTTCGCGGCCTGCCGAACGACGTGTACTGCCAGATAGGTCTGGTGATGCTGATCGGCCTTTCCGCCAAGAACTCGATCCTGATCGTCGAGTTCGCCGAGCAACTGCGGCGCCAGGGGCGAAGCATCATGGACGCGGCCATTGAAGCAGCGGAGCTTCGCCTGCGCCCCATCCTGATGACGTCCTTCGCTTTTATCCTCGGCGTCATGCCCCTGGTGTTTGCCCATGGCGCGGGCGAAAATGGCCGCCACTCCGTGGGTACAAGCATCGTCGGCGGCATGCTGCTGTCAACGATCCTCAACCTGTTCTTCATCCCTGTGCTGTACGTGCTGCTGCAGACACTGCTTGGCGCCGGCGGGCGGGGAAGTACGCCTCACGTGGATGGCCCGTCTGTTCATCTGGCCGCACCTGGCGCCGAAGCTGAGCGCGAACCGGCCATGCAGCACTAGGGACAGCGCATCTCACTCGCATGCAGAGTGAATCGCGCGCTCAGACGCCAGGCGGAGCCCGAAACGATTGCGCCCTGGTGCTCGGCGGCGGCGGACCCCTGGGCATCGCGTGGGAAGCAGGCATGTTGCAGGGCTGGGCAGAAAGCTGGGCGCAGCATGGTCCGGAGCCGTTCCAGGCGCTACTTGCAGGGCGCATCGTCGGCACATCCGCAGGTGCGATTGTGGGCGCTCAACTCGCGGTGCATGGTTCTGTCACAGCGCTGGTGGCACAACAGTCGGCTCCCCAGGCAGCCGATGCACCCGCGGCTCCGAAGATGGCTGGCTTCATGGCAGCCTTCATGAAAGCGAAGTTGTTCTCAAGAAGCACGACGGGCCTGCGCCGGTCGCCTGGGAAAAGTGCCCGGCATGCTGCGGTCCCGGGTGAATCGCACTGGGTCAGCGCAATCGCCAGATCGTATGCACCCGCGGGACCATGGCCTGCCGCACGCAACCTGCTCATCACGGTAATCGACGCAGAGACAGGGGAGTTCCACGCCTGGGACGCCGCATCGGGCGTACCACTGTCGCTGGCCATCGCCGCCAGCTGCGCTGTTCCCTGTGCTTTCCCCCTGGTGCATGTCAACGGCCGTGTGTACATGGATGGAGGTATCGGCTCACC
>CAXTEW010000075.1:4419-11202 GCA_964243175.1 uncultured Acidobacteriaceae bacterium | reverse complement strand
CGTCGCAGCAGCGAAGCAGCTATTTCGGGAGGCACGCTGCCCGGTCTTCTTTTATGACATCGATACCCCGATTACGGTCGACCAGCTGCGCACAGCGGGTGCGACCGAGGCTATCCGCGCGAGTGATATACCCCGTTACAGTGCGTATCTCAGCTTTACCGGTGGACCAATATTGCGGGAGCTGGAGCAGCGCTTTGGCGCGCAGCGAGCCGTGCCGCTTTACTGTTCTGTCGACCCGGAGAGTCACCAGCCGCAAGCTCCGGTCCCGCGGTTCGCCTGTGCGCTGAGCTATCTCGGCACTTACTCCATGGATCGGCACGCGAAGCTGCAGGAGTTGCTGTGTGAGCCCGCCCGGGAGCTCCCCGGCGAACGCTTCCTGGTCGCCGGAGCCCAGTATCCGGCAGACGAGGAATGGCCAGCAAATGTCGAGCGCTTTGAGCATGTGGCGCCGGCGCAGCACTCGTCTTTCTATAGCTCCTCTCGATTTACCCTCAACCTGACGCGTGCAAGCATGGTTAGCGCCGGATGGTCGCCTTCCGTGCGGCTGTTTGAAGCCGCAGCGTGTGGCGCGGCGCTTATCTCGGACGTATGGCCAGGGCTGGACGAACTGCTTCGTCCTGGCAGTGAGATACTGCTTGCGGCTTCCGGCAGCGATGTGGTTCGTTTGCTGCGTGAGATAACCGACACGCAGCGCGAAAGGCTTGGCGCCGCGGCACGTGCACGCATCCTTGCCGAGCATACAAGCGCACATCGTGCGGCCGAGCTCGAGCAGATAGTCGCCACGACGGCCAAACTGGCGCCGCACGTAGCCAGGCCACGTCAAGCATCGAGATGAGCGGGGCTCAGCAGCTGGAGCAAGCCAGGAGGCTCCTCGCGCAACGATCGGTCGAAGCCGCGCTCGATGCGTTCCAGGACGCCGCGGCGCGGGGCGCCGACAGCGACGCATGCGCTGCGGGCCGGTGGGAGTGCGCCATGCTGCTGGGCCGTTATGAGCAGGCCTGGAGCGCGAGCGAGGAGATAGAAGCACGTCAGCGTGCGGCAGGAGTTGCTTCGACGGAGCGCTTGTGGGATGGACAACCACTTACCGGCAAGCATGTCATGCTGCGTTGTCTCCACGGCTATGGGGATGCACTGCAATTTATCCGCTACGCGCCCCTCATCCGCGCGCAGGCGGCGACTCTTTGCGTGGAAACACACGCCGAACTGCTGCCACTGCTGCGCGCATGCCGCGGCGTCGACCATGCAATTACCTGGGGCGAGGGTGCACCGCCGGAACCACCACGGTGGGATATGCAGATCGAGATCATGGAAGTGCCGCGCATCTTCCGGACCACATATGCAACACTGCCGGTGGCTGAAGGGTACCTGGAGCAGGGCCGGCTGACTGCAGACGGGGAAACCCGGCGCATGCTTCAAGGCGTCGCGGATCAACGAAAGCGTGGGCGCCTGCAAGTGGGGATTTCCTGGCGATCCAGCGGCTGGGATCCTCGGCGCACCATGCCCCTGGAGTTGCTCGCACAAGCCTTTCCGCCTGCGGCTGCATGTGACCTGTACAGCCTGCAACAGGGCGGTGCTGCCGAGTTGCAGGCGCTGCCGCAGCTGCGCATACAAAACATCGAGGCAGAGTTCAGCGACCTTGCCGCGCGTGTCGCCGGACTGGACGTGGTAGTGACGATAGACGGCGTGCTCGCGCACCTGGCCGGGGCACTGGGCACGCCGGTATTGCTGCTGCTGCCCTATGCCGGGGACTGGCGCTGGGGGCTGGGTGAAACAACGCCCTGGTATCCGCGTACGCGGTTGTTTCGACAAGGGCAGCCTGGCGACTGGTGGCAACCCGTGCGACAGGCAGCAGCGGCCCTGCTGCATCTTACCGGGAGATGATGGAACCCACGGGAAGCAGCCACTACGATGCCATAGTTCTGGGCGCGGGTATCGCCGGGCTGGCCGCAGCGCGTGCACTTGCGGAAGCAGGGAAGCGCGTGCTGTTAGCCGAGGCGCAGGCACAGGTTGGCGGCCGGATGCGCACCCGGCATGTGGCCGGGCTCGCGCAACCGATTGAGCTGGGAGCGGAGTTTATCCATGGCCGTCCGCCCGACTTACTCGCACTTCTCGCTGAAGCAAAGCTGGCGACTTACCAAGCAGAAGGTCTGAATTACAGTTACCGCGGCGGCAGCATCGCGGCTCACTCCGACGAAGACGACAAGGCGTGGGATCTGCTGGAAGGCATGGAGGCGGCTGCAGAGCGACACGGGGACATGAGCTTCAACGAGTACCTGAAGCAGTGCGCTGCTGCGGACGAGGATAAGGAGCGTGCGCGGAACTATGTCGAGGGTTTCAACGCGGCCGATGCTGGAGTAATCGGCATCCTCGGCCTGGCGCGGCAGCAAGCCGCAGAGAATGCGATCGAAGGCGATCGTGCCGCGCGCGTCTCCGCTGGTTACCAGTCGCTCGCCGAGTATGTGCGGGACCGTGCGGTGGCAGCATCGGCGACACTGCTGCTGGCGACGCCGGTCGACCGGGTGGAGTGGCGCCCCGGCGCCTGCCGGGTGGCAGCAGCGGACGGACGGAGTTGGACCGCGGCCCAGGTGATCTGTGCACTGCCGCTGGGCGTCATCCAGGCTGCGCCCACCTTGTTCCAGCCGGCACCGCAGCAGTCGCTCCGCGCTGCGCACAGTCTGCGGGCCGGCAATGTGCAACGGCTGGTGTTACAGTTTACGGAGCGCTGGTGGGCAACGCGGTACCCGCAGATGCACTTCCTGTTTGCGCAGGGTATCCATCCGCCTACATGGTGGACGACGGCTCCGGGAGAAAGCCCGCTGCTGACAGGCTGGGCGGGCGGCCCACGCGCTCGCCTGACGACGAGCGCGTCCACGCTCGCGAGCGAAGCGGTGGCAGCGCTCGAGCAGATGTTCCACGTGCCTGTCTCGGCTGCGCTGGTTGCTTACCATCTGCACGACTGGCAGGCGGATAAGTATGCGCGTGGCGCGTATAGCTACAGCCCGGCTGGTGCCGGTGAAGCTTCTTCGATCCTCGCGCAGCCGGTGGAAGGCACGCTGTTCTTTGCTGGCGAGCATACTGATGTTACTGGCCACCCTGGTACAGTGCACGGCGCGTTGCGTTCCGGGCTACGCGCCGCGCAGCAGGCTCTTACTTCCGCACCGCTGCTGTCGACTTAGCTGCATCTTCCTGTGCCGGCGTCACCCATGGGTCGCCTTTTGTCCCGTTATGCCAGATAGACAGGATGCGCTGCGTGTTGCCTATGTCCGACAGCGGATCGCGTTCGAGCAGCAGGAAGTCAGCCTTCATGCCGGGCGTCAGCGTGCCACTTTGTTGGTCAATGCCAAGCAGCTTTGCATTGGTTGCGGTGGCACAATGCAGTGCCTGCATCGGTGTCAGCCCGGCTGAGACCATGAGCTGTAACTCGCGATGTTCAGCATAGCCGGGCAGCCGTACCGGGTTGGCGCCGGAGTCTGTGCCGAAAGCAACACGGACGCCGGCGGAGTACATCAGCAGCAGGTTGGTCTTGGCCATGGCGAAATCCTTGCGGTGCTGCGCCGTTTGTGGGTCGTCGCGCACGCTCTTGCGATGGGCGTCGCTGCGCAGCTTGTCCAACTCAGCCGGCGTGCTCGCCCGCTCAACAAAGGGATCGTTCAGTAGTTCAGGATGATCGGCAAACACGAACGCCGACTCGTCGACCGTGAGCGTGGGAATGTAGTAGGTTCCCTGGCGCTTCATCGCGGTGATCAGCTCCCGGTCGACTCTTTGATCGCGGACCGAGTGTGCCAGCACGTCGACGCCGGCGTCCACGAGCGACTTGGCGTCGGCCAGCGCGTATACATGCGCAGCAACCGGGATGTGGTGTTTGTGTGCTTCATCAATGACGGCAGCGTAGACGGCCGGCTGCATCTTGGGCGCTTTGCCGTACAGGTCGTCGACCCATACCTTGATGTAGTTGGTCTCGCGGGCTGCTGCTTCGTCGACATTGCGGCGCGCTTCGTCCGCGGTCTTCGGCAGGTACACCTGGTCGTCAGCATGCGGGCCGGGCGGAGAGCCACCACTGACACCGATGCCGCGATCAGCGACAAAGACGGAGGCGCCATCGAGATTACCCGCCTGCTGCTGGGTGCGAATCTGGTAGACCAGGTCGCGGTTCAATCCGAGCGCCAGCATGTCGAGGACGCCGTAGTGCTCGTACTGGCGCAGCTCCGCCAGCACATGCGGCTCGGTGTAGTACGTGCTGCTCTGGCGGGTGCCATCGACCTGGGCGAGGTGGCCATGTGCGTTGATCAGGCCCGGGATCATGGTCTCCCCATGGGCGTCGACGACCACGGTGCCCGGGGGAAGAGCGGTGAGAGGTGGCGTGCCGGGCCGAATGGCCTGGATACGCGGCCCCTGGAGGATGACCGTGACGTCATTCTGCGCGGCGCGCCCGGTCCCATCGACGAGGCGCACATGCTCGATCGCTGTCGAGGGCGAGAGTGCCTGGGCCAGGCCCATGGAGGGTGCAAGCACGAGGGAAGCAGCGAGGAGCAGGGGGAAAACAGACGGCATAGCCTGCTTGGACGCACCCATGGGCAAAAACAGCCGCACTACCTCGGCGTCTTCTCCGCATCTCACTGATCACAGTCCTCATCTCCGCAATCAACACCGGAACAGGGAAAAGGAAGCACATGATACAAGCTGATATCAGTACACAGCTGGACGCACGGACACGCTTGAGTGTCACGCAGGAAGCGTCCGCAGGCAGCCAGTCACGGCCCGCGGCTCCCCTGGCAGCAGCGAAAAGCCCCCTTATCTACGCAGCCGCGCTGACCGCGGTTTATCTTCTTCGCAAGCAGATCTTCAGTCCGGCCGCGCTGCTGTTCGCCGCCGGCTTTTACGCCGCGAAGAACGCCAAGACAGCCCAGCTTACGGGTCGCCTGCAGAGTGCGGCCCAGGGGTTGGTCAAGGAGCAGGCCACCTTCACCATCAATAAGTCCGCCGACGAGCTGTATGACATGTGGCACGACGTGGAGAAGGCGCCGACGTACCAGGAGTCGATCCACAGCGTGACGAAAACCGGCGACACAACATCGCACTGGGTCATGGATCTGCCCGGCGGCAAGCAGTTGGAGTGGGACTCGGAGCTGACAGCACAGGAGCCCGGCAAGCGGCTCGCGTGGCGCTCGATTGGTGACACCGTGGTCCCGAATGCAGGTCAGGTGGTCTTTGAGCCGGCGGTAAGCGGCCGGGGTACGGTGGTGCGGGTGAACCAGGAATTCCTGCTGCCCGGCGGCAAGGTAGCCGCGGCATTGGGCGGCCTGTTCTCGCGTACTCCCGGCGGGTTCGTTCGGGAAAATCTGCGCCACTTCAAGCAGCTCGCTGAGACTGGCGAGATTGCAACCACGACCGGCCAGGCGCATGGCACGCGCGGCTTCGCGACACCGCTGCAGCAGGCCGTCACCGGCGATCGCGAGCAACAGGCGACAGTGCCAGAGACTGGCGGCATCGATCATGACAGCAGGCAACAGGAGGTGGCACAGTGAAGGCTCTTTGCTGGATGGGAAAAGAAAAGCTGGAAGTACAGAATGTTCCGGATGCGAAGATCCTCAACCCTGGCGATGCGGTGATCAAGATCACGCGTACCGCGATCTGCGGCTCGGACCTGCACCTCTATGACGGGTATATCCCCACCATGCAGCCGGGCGACATCCTCGGGCATGAGTTCATGGGGATCGTCGAAGAGGTAGGAGCCAGCGTCAAGAATCTGAAGCGCGGCGATCGCGTCGTGGTGCCATTCACCATCGCATGCGGCAACTGCTTCTTCTGCAAGAGCACGATGTACAGCGCCTGTGATAATTCGAATCCGAATGCAGCCCTGGCCGAAAAGATGTACGGCTACTCCGGTGCATCGCTCTACGGCTATTCACATATCTATGGCGGTTATGCCGGCGGCCAGGCACAGTATGCGCGCGTTCCGTTTGCAGATATCGGCCCGCTGAAGATCGAGAACGATCTTCCGGACGAGAAGCTGTTGTTCCTGACCGACATCTTCCCGACCGGCTACATGGGCGCGGAGAATGCCGATATCAAGGAAGGCGACACGGTTGCGATCTGGGGTGCGGGTCCGGTCGGTATTTTCGCGGTAGCCAGCGCATTCATGTTCGGGGCCAAGCGCGTGATCTCGATCGATCGCTTCCCGGAGCGGCTGGCACTGGCAGCCAAGCTGGGCGCGGAAACGCTTGACTACTCGCAGCACGACGTACTCAGCAGCCTGCGCGAGCTGACCGGCGGCATGGGCCCGGATGCGGCCATTGACGCGGTGGGCCTCGAAGCGCACGGAGATACACTGGCCGGGTTCTACGACAAGGCCAAGCAGACGGTGAAGCTGTCGTTCGATCGTCCCACCGTGCTCCGGCAGGCCATCATGGCTGTGCGCAAGGGCGGCACGGTATCCTTTCCGGGCGTATACGGCGGCCTGCTCGACAAGGTTCCCTTCGGCGCTGCATTTGGCAAGGCCATCACCATGAAGATGGGCCAGACGCACATGCAGCGCTACCTCAAGCCACTGTTGGAGCGGATCGAGAAGGGTGAGCTCGACCCGAGCTTTATCATCTCGCACCGCATCGGCATGGAAGAGATCCCGGAAGCCTTCCGCATCTTCCGCGATAAGGAGTATGGCTGCACCAAGGTCGTGATCGATCCGTGGGTAGAAGGTGGCCGTACCGGCGACCTGGTTCCCAAGGGTTCGCCCGCAACTGCATAAAAGAGAAGGCACAGCGAAGACCGCCTGTTCGGCAGGAA
>CAXTEW010000075.1:0-4319 GCA_964243175.1 uncultured Acidobacteriaceae bacterium | reverse complement strand
CGAGATGCCGGGCAGCGAATCGCCCAGGTTGAACCAGCGAAACTCTTCCTCGCGGTCGCCCACCACCTTGGCGTGCGCGGGAGAACCCGTACGCAGCAGGCCTGGCGTTACGGTGGTGACACGCACACCTTTTCCCCCCACCTCCGCATGCAGCCCCTGGGAGAAACCAACGGCTGCAAACTTGCTGCCGGAGTAGGGCAGCAGGTGCGGCACCGCGACCTTGCCCCCGATGGAGGTGATGTTGACGATCGCTCCATTGCCGCGCGCCAACATCGCCGGCAGAACCGCCAGCGTAGTGTGCACCATGCTGAAGTAGTTCGAACGGATGGCATCCTCAAACGCTTCGAGCGGCTGCGACTCGACCGGACCTACCGCGATCACGCCCGCATTGTTCACCAGCACATCCACTTGGCCCCACTGCCCCTCCACCTGCTTGACCAATTCCAGAACCTGCTCGTTTTCACGCAGGTCACAGGGGATCACCAGAAGGTCGGGCTCGGCAGCCGCGCCACGCTCGATCAGCAGGCTGCGCGCGCGCTCCAGCGCCACCGGATCGCGCGCGGTGAGCACGACCCTTGCGCCGGCGCGGGCAAACTGCTCCGCGATCGCCAGTCCAAAGCCACGGGAAGAGCCGGTTACGATTGCCACCTTGCCGCGCACCGGGAATCGCCGCCAGTTCTGCCATACCGCCTGTGCCGCAAAGTAGATGCCGCCGACGGCCGCGATCCTCGCTATCGTGCTCACTTGTTTGTTCCGCATGGGTGCTTCGATGCCGCGCCCTGCGCTGGTGCCTGCCACGTGTTGCCATTGACTTCCACGGCAGCTAGTCTCAGCAGGGAAGGAATCGAGCCTCTTGCCTATGACCGTTTTGCCCCGTCGCCTTGCTGCTGTTATCGCGGCTGCCCTGTTCGCCGCCCCTGTGCTCCCAGCGCAGACAACCGCCTCTGCCCCGCTGCCAGCGGCCAGCGCTAACTTGGCCGCCACACCCCCCATGGGCTGGAACAGTTGGAACCACTTCGCCGGCAAGGTGACGGATGCGGATGTGCGCGCGGCCGCCGATGCGCTGGTCACAAGCGGCATGCGCGACGCCGGCTATGTGTACGTCAATATCGACGACACCTGGGAAGCCAAGCGCGATAGCCACGGCAATATTCAGGCGAACAGCAAGTTTCCTGACATGGCAGCGCTGGCCGCGTACGTGCACGGCAAGGGGCTGAAGCTGGGCATCTATTCCTCGCCCGGGCCGCGGACCTGCGCCGGCTACGAGGCGAGCTACAAGCACGAGAAGAAGGATGCCGCGACCTATGCGAAGTGGGGCGTGGACTACCTGAAGTACGACATGTGCTCCTACGGCAACATTATGGAGAAGAAGGTCGGCAAGCCGACGCCTGAAAATGCGCAAAAGCGCCTCGCCATGGATCGCGCGGCCTACGAAAAGATGCACAAAGCCCTGGCGGCGAGTGGGCGGCCGATTGTGCTTTCCATGTGCCAGTACGGTTGGGATGACGTGTGGAAATGGGGTGACAGTGTCGGGGGCAACCTGTGGCGGACCACAGGCGACATCACGGACACCTATGCGCGCATGGCGACGATCGGCTTTGGGCAGGCTGGCCTCGCGAAGTATGCCGGGCCTGGCCACTGGAACGATCCTGACATGCTGGAGGTTGGCAATGGCGGCATGACGGGCGATGAGTACCGGACGCACATGAGCCTGTGGGCCCTGCTCGCCGCGCCGCTGCTGGCCGGCAATGACCTTAGCAAGATGACCCCGGAAACGCTGGCGATCCTGACCAACAAGGATGTGATCGCAATCGACCAGGACCCGCTCGGTCGGCAGGGCGATCGTGTTTCGCAGGAAGGCATGCAGGAGGTCTGGTCGAAACCGCTGAGTGGCGGCGCGATGGCCATCGGGCTCTTTAATCGCTCAACGGAGCCGCAGCAGATGACGATTTCGCTGGCAGCGGTGGGGATGGCTGCAAACAGCAGGCTGCACGATGTCTGGGGCGACCGGGACGTGACGGACGATGCACCGGCGGTAAACGGCAGCTACACGGTTTCGGTCCCGGCGCACGGCACGGTGCTGCTGCGGGTGACCGCTGGCGGTGCTGGCGGTCAGTGAGCCCCGCCGGCCCGGCAACCCGGAGCGGTAACCTCTTCAGTTCACAGCGCGCCTGCACGGGCCCGGTTCGGGCGCGTAGAATTGGTGAGGACTTGGAGTCGATTCAGTCCCATCGAAGTAGCCGGATGGCAGGACCCTTCCCAAAATCATGAGCGCAACTCACCTGGAACCCGCGCAACTCTCTGTCGCTTCCACCCGCGACCTCGTCTTCAACAGCTTCCGTCGCTGGGGCTACCTGCAGGCCCAGCTGGACCCGCTCGGCCAGGAACTGGCGGCCTTGCCGCTCCCGGAAGACCTGCCCGCTGGCGCGAGTGAAGACGATATAGCAGAAGCGAAGAAGATCTACTGCGGCACCGTGGGTGCAGAGTTCATGCACATCGCCGATCGCGCCCGGCGGGAATGGGTGATGGAGCGCCTGGAGAAAGCGCCGCGCAAGCTGACCCAGGCCGAGCAGCGCCATGTACTCTCCCTGCTGATCCGCGCGGACATGTTTGAGCAGGTCATCCAGTCGCGCTACCTGGGCACCAAGCGTTTCTCGCTTGAAGGCGTCACCGCGCTGATCCCCTTTCTGGATGAAGCCTTTGATCGCGCCTCGCAGCTGGGGGCGACCAAGAGCATGATCGGCATGAGCCATCGCGGGCGCCTCAGTGTCATGGTGAATACCTTCCACAAGGCCGCAGCGGATATTTTTTCCAAGTTTGAAGACGTGAATCCCCGCTCCTTTCTCGGCGGCGGCGATGTGAAGTACCACGTAGGCGCAACCGGCGTTTACCAGACGCGCTCCGGTGGCAAGCTCGCGCTGCACCTGGTCTCGAACCCCAGCCACCTGGAGGCCGTCAACCCGGTCGCCATGGGTAGGGCCCGTGCCAAGCAGGTGCGGATCGGGGGCGCGGAGGGTGTGCGGCAGGTGTTGCCGCTGGTCATCCATGGCGATGCCGCGTTTGCCGGCCAGGGCATCACTGCCGAAACACTGAACCTGAGCGCCATCCCCGGCTACACCGTGGGCGGCACCGTCCATGTGCTGGTCAACAACCTCATCGGCTTTACAGCCGAGCCGGCCGAGGTGTCTTCCTCGCGCTTCGCGTCGGACGCCGCCAAGCGGCTGCCGATCCCCATCTTCCATGTCAACGCGGAAGATCCAGACGCCGTACTGCGGATCGCCCAGCTTGCCATCGACTACCGCTACGAGTTTGGTTCGGACATCGTTGTCGACCTGATCGGCTACCGTCGGCACGGGCACTCCGAGGTCGATGATCCGACCATCACGCAGCCTATCCGGTATGCGCGCATCAAGAACCATCCGCCGCTGTCCGAGATCTACGCGCGTCGGCTGGCTGTGAACGCGGCAGACGAGATCCACGCCGTGCAGGCAGAGTTCATCGAGGCCCAGCGAACCGCAACCGAGATCCAGCAGGTTGCCGTACTGGCCACGCTGCCGGAGTACTGGTCCCCTTACCGCGGCGGCCAGTACAAGCCTGAGTACGAGCGCGAAACTGGCCTGGGCCGGGCAGACATTGCACGCCTGGGTCATGCCTTGTGTCAGTACCCGGAGAGCTTCCACATCCATGCCAAGCTGCGCAAGCTGCTGGAGCAGCGTCGCGAGATGGCGGATGGACTGCGACCCTTCGATTACGGCATGGCAGAAGCTGTAGCACTCGCCTCGCTGCTGGAACAAGGCACGCCTGTGCGGCTCAGCGGGCAGGACTCCGAGCGCGGCACCTTCAACCAGCGCCACTCCGTCCTGACCGATATCGAGGATGAGAAGCCCTGGATTCCGCTCGAACATATCAGCGAATCGCAGGGCCGATTCGAGGTGTATAACTCGGCGCTGAGTGAGGCCGGAGTGCTCGGCTTCGAATACGGCTACAGCCGCGACTACCCGGAGACGCTGGTGCTGTGGGAGGCACAATTCGGCGATTTCGCCAATGGAGCGCAGACCATCATCGATCAGTTCATCACCTCGGGTGAGGACAAGTGGGGCCTGCTCGCCCACCTGACGCTGCTGCTGCCGCACGGGTATGAAGGGCAGGGCCCAGAGCACTCGAGCGCTCGCGTGGAGCGCTATCTCCAGCTCGCCGCGCATGACAACGTGCAGATCTGCCAGCCGTCCAATGCCGCGCAATACTTCCATCTCCTGCGCCGGCAGATGCTGCGCCCGTGGCGCAAACCGCTCATCGTGTTCACGCCGAAGAGCATGCTG
>CAXTEW010000074.1:0-11351 GCA_964243175.1 uncultured Acidobacteriaceae bacterium | reverse complement strand
CCGAAAGAGGTGACCGGGTTTGTCAGGAACGGCGTGGTTCACCTGGTAGAGGGTGAGTTGCCGGAAGGCACGTTTGTGAGAATTCTGCCGGCGCGTCGCTAGAAAGGGCTGCGGCGCCCCGGGAATGCGTTTGGGGATGTGGAAAGCAGATCCTTCGACTTCGCTCAGGATGACTCGGCTTTGTTTGTTCAGCGTCGCCTGTCTTGCTTGCTCAACGTGGCGCTCCCTTGCGGCTCAGCCTGACCCAGTCTTGCGGCTTCGCGTGACCCCTCTCCTGCTTGCCCGGCGTGTCCCGATCCATCCGCCGGTCCGCTGCTGCTGAAGAAGAAGCGCGGCTCATTACCAGCGAACGCGCACACCGGAACCCTCCATGACTTTCGGTACTGGCGGGGTCCGGAAGGTGCTGCAAGTCGCGCCCCTGTCGGCCTAGCCTCCTGTACAGCCAGGAGTGCGCCGCATGTTCCGGTACAAACCAGCCTCGATCCTCATCCTTCTTGCTGCCCTGTGTCTGGCGGGCGCCAGCGCTGCCGGATACGCCGGAGCGGCCTCGCTCGGTGTGCCCGGCACCGTCTCTGTCGCCAGCCTGCGGGTGTCGCCGACAGCGCGCGATCATTACGAGAAGGCACGGCGCGCCGTGCTGGCACACCACGACGAGGTGTACCAGCGCGAGATCGCCAAAGCGCTTGCGATCGCGCCCGATTTCGCCGAAGCGCATCTGCTGGTCGCCGACCAGCAGCTCGCCTCCGGACAGTACGAAGCAGCCATTGCCCATGCTCTCGAAGCAGCGAGGCTGGACCCGCAGACACCCTGGGCTGCGATCCTCATCGCGTCCTGCTACAACGGGGAAAAACGCTATGCGGATGCAGTGCTCCTGCTCGGCAACCTTCCCCGGGAGGGCGCGGAAAGCTGGCAGGCGAAGTACGAGCTGGCGCGGGCCGAGATCGGCCGGGGGCATGTGGAGGAGGCGCTTCACTGGAGCAGGCTGGCGCTGGACGCGGCGCCGCCCGGCTTCGCCGATGCGCACCTGACCCTGGCGAATGCCTTGCAAATGGCGCAGCGCTGGGACGAGGCCCGAGCCCAGCTGGAGCTGTACCTTGCCTCACCTGGACCGCTGCTGCACCGGGCGCCGGTTGAGATCGCTCTGCGACACCTGCGGCTGCGCGCAGCACAGATGGAGCAGGGCTCCGTGGCAGCCGAGTAGTGGACCCAAACTTTTCCGGCCGCGGCTGAACCGAAGCGGCAGCGCCGCCGTATCCTCAGGGCCATGCAAGCAGCCCGGTCCTCGGCTCGACTCCTGCAGGATGCAGCAATCCTTGGCGCCTGGGCGCTGCCGATCCTGCTCGTCCACTTCTGGGTAGGGAACGGTTACGGCTTTCACCGCGACGAGCTCCAGTTCCTCGATGACGCGCGTCACCTGGCCTGGGGCTTTGTCGCGTATCCGCCGCTCACCGCCTTCTGCGGGCGCATCGCGGTCATGCTCTTCGGCACCAGCCCGCAGGTGTTTCGCCTGCCCGCCGCGCTGGTCAACAGCGTATCGCTCGTACTCACCGGCCTCATTGCGCGCGAGCTGGGTGGGCGGCGGGCGGCGCAGCTCATCGCCTTGTTTGCCGCGCTGCCGGTCGCGCTCGCTTTCAGTTCCGTCCTGCAGTACAACACCTTTGACATGCTGGCCTGGAACCTGCTTGTCCTGTTCACGGCTGCGGTTCTGCGTACCGGCGACGAACGCTACTGGCTCGGGGCAGGCATCGGCGTCGGCATCGGTGTGCTCTCGAAATACTCGATCGCTTTCCCCGTCATCAGCCTGCTCGCCGCGCTGGTTGTGCTTCCGTCGCAGCGCCACCACCTGCGCAGCCGATGGTTCAGGGTGGGCGCACTTACGGCCGCAATACTCGCGGCGCCTAACCTCCTCTGGCTTGCCAGGCACCACTTCATTACGCTGCAGATGGAGCACTTCATCCATGCCCGCGATGTGCGCCACGGCCGCGCCCACGGCTACTACACCGACCAGCTAAAGTTCACAGCGCTGGGCCTGCCGCTCGCGGTCGCCGGGCTCACCAAGCTGCTGCGCAGCCCGCGCTATCGCCTGCTCAGTGCTTTCTACCTTGGGCCGTTCGTGCTCTTCGCGATCGCAAGGGGGAGGGGCTACTACCTGCTGCCCGCCTACACCGTGCTGTATGCCGCGGGTGCCGTTGCGCTGGAGCAGGCGCTGCAGCGACAGCGTAGGTCGCTCCGCATCCTGGTTTGCGGAACAGTGATCACGGCCATGCTGGCGGACGCAGCAGTCGTCGGCTGGACGTACCTGCCTATCTGGCGGCCCGGCTCTTCCGGCTGGAACTGGCAGATGAAGAATAACTACGACATGGCTGACGAGGTCGGATGGCCCGAGTTTGTCGCGCAGGTCGCCGCTGTGCGCGACACACTCTCGCCCTCAGACCAAAGCCGCCTGGCTATCATCGCCCATAACTACGGCGAAGCCGGCGCGCTGGCTCTCTACGGCCGGCAATACCATCTGCCCACAGCCATCAGCAGCACCAATAGCTTCTTCCCGCGCGGCTACGGGCCGTATGAGCCGGAAACAGTGATCGTGGTGGGCACCAACCTGGAGGACCAGCTGCAGAGTTTTGCCAGCTGCACGGTCGCGGCCACGGTGCGCATCCCCTATGGCGTGCGCAATGAAGAGTCGGTCGACCACCCGGATATTCTCATCTGCCGCCACTTACTCGCGCCCTGGCCGGCAGCCTGGGCGCGCTCGCAGGAGTTTGGCTGAGACAAACGGCTACCCGGCGAGCTCAGCCTTGACCAGTTCACTGACCTGCCGACCGTCGGCCCGCAGCTCCCGCTGCTTGATACGCTCATTGACGGCCTTCATCGCGGGGCCCATTGCCTTTGCCCCCAGCGCCACGCCGCTTGCCTTCAATTCGGCGAGCACGCCCGCGATGAGCGGCTGCAGCTCGGCGGCGCCCACAGCCTTCGGCAGGTATGCCTCGATCATTACGATCTCGCCTGCTTCCTTTTCCGCGAGCTCCGGCCGGTTGCCCTTGGTAAATTGCTCGATTGATTCGCGTCGCTGCTTGATCAGTGTGGTCAGGATCGATTGCGCTTCGCTTTCCGCGAGGGGCTCGCGCTTTTCTATCTCGCGATTTTTCAGCGCCGACTTTACCATGCGCAGCGTTTCTACCCGCACGCTGTCCCGCGCCTTCATCGCCGTGATCACATCCTTGTCGATCTTCCGGACCAGCCCGTCCCCGCCGCTGCTGTCTTCGCCGCTCATGCCACACTCCCCTGGTTAACAGGCTATTGTAGGTCTTCTGCGAGCATGCGACGCGGGCTACAATTTCGCTCACGCTCGCTGTTGACGCCACCCCTTAATCCGGGCGCGACCATGACGCCGCTTTTCTGAAAGGTTCCGGAAACATGATTCGCAAGACACGCCTGTTTACACCCGGCCCGACGCCGCTGCTGCCTGCCGCGCAGTTCGCCATGGCGGCGGCCGATATGCATCACCGCACGCCCGAGTTCCGCAGACTTTTCGAGCGGGTGCTGCGCGACTTGAAACTGTTTGTAGGCACAGAGAACGACGTGCTCCTGCTGGCCTCCTCCGGCACCGGAGCGATGGAAGCAGCGGTCAGCAATATCACCTCGCCCGGCGACCGCATCCTCGTCTTATCCGCTGGCAAGTTCGGCGAACGGTGGACCGCGCTCGGGCGTGCTTTTTCCTGCGACGTGGACGTGGTATCGGCGCCGTACGGGCAAACGTTTCCGATTGAGGAAGTAAGAAAAGCACTGCGCATCGAGCACCGCGCGGTCTTTATGCAGTCGACGGAAACCTCAACCGGCGTGCGCCACTGCGTGCCCGCGGTTGCGGAGCTGCTGCGTGCGCAGCGGAGTGACGCGCTGCTGGTTGTCGACGCCATCACCGGGCTCGGCACCACGCACTTCGACGTGGATGGCCGGGATGGCGCGCGCGGCGTCGACATCCTGATCGGCGGCTCACAAAAAGCAGTCATGATCCCGCCGGGGCTGGCCTATCTCTCGGTAAGTGAGCGCGCCTGGGATGCGATGGATATCTCGCTGAATCCGCGCTACTACTTCGACCTGCGCAAGGAGCGGAAAAATGCGCACAAGGCCGAGTCGGCCTATACCCCGGCTGTCTCACTGATCGCGGGGCTGGCCGCGGCCTTCGACTTCATCGCCGCGCAGGCTGACGGTGACCTTGCGGCGGGCCGCGTCGCGCTGGTCAATAACGCGGAAACCTGTGCCGCCATGACCCGCGCCGGGGTGGAAGCGCTCGGCCTGAAGCTGTTCGCACCCTTCTCGCCGGCCGCGGCGGTCACGGCCGTGCTGCCGCCGCGAGGTGTCGACTCGGGAGACATCGTCAAGGCCCTCAAGCATCAGTTCGGCGCCACCATTACCAATGGCCAGGGCGAGATGAAAGGGCAGCTCTTCCGCATCGCGCACCTCGGCTTCTTTGACTACATGGACACCATCGCGCTGATGGGTGCGCTCGAGTATGTCGCGGTCGATACGCTGGGACTGCCCGGCATCGCACTGGGGCAGGCGCTCACCGCCGCGCAGCGCGTGTATGCCGCGCGGGAAGAGATGATGATGAACCGCGACCGCTGCCCGTGTGGACGCGACCTGAGCGATTGCGCACATCGCCCGCCAGAAAGCAGCGCGGAAAGCAACACAGAGGCGGGCGCATGAAGATTGTCCTGGCCGAAAAGGTCTCTCCCGCGACAGTCGCGGTGCTGCGCGAAGAACGAGGCTGGGACGTCGTGACACACGACGAATTCACCGATCTGCGCGTGGCACTGGCCGATGCCGACGCACTGGTCGTGCGCTCCGCCGTGCAGGTGGATGATGCCCTGCTGGCTGCGGCGCCGAAGCTGCGCGTGGTGGGCCGCGCCGGCGTAGGCGTCGACAATATCGATGCCGAGGCAGCGACCCGGCGCGGCATCGTGGTGATGAACACACCGGGCGCTAACGCGATTGCGGTAGCCGAGCTGACCCTGGCGCTGATGCTGGCACTGGCCCGCGAGCTGCCGCGCGCCAATGCCGCGCTGCATGCCGGCCGGTGGGAGAAGAAGTCGCTCGCAGGCACCGAACTCCGCGGGAAAACACTGGCCATCCTCGGGCTTGGCCGTATCGGCCTCGAGGTCGCGCGGCGCGCACGCGCCTTCGGCATGACGCTGCTGGGCCATGACCCATTTGTCGCCCCGGCAGTCGCGCGAGAACACGAGGTGCAACTCGTCACGGTCGAAGAGCTTTTCCGCTCATGCGACTACCTGTCGCTGCATGTGGGTCTCACCCCGCAGACACACGGCATCGTCGACGCGACCACGCTTGCACTCATGAAGAAGTCGGCCCGCGTCGTCAACTGCGCGCGCGGCGAGCTGATCGACGTGCCTGCGCTCGTCGAGGCATTGCAGGCAGGCAGGCTGGCCGGCGCAGCGCTCGATGTGTTCGAGCAGGAGCCTCTGCGGGACTCGCCGCTTTTCGGCATGGCAAATGTGCTGCTGACACCTCACATCGCCGGCTCAACGACGGAAGCGCAGGAAGCAGTGGGCATCCAGATCGCCGAGCAGGTGCGCGCGTACCTCAAGTTGGGCGTGGTGCAGAACGCGGTCAACAGCGCCTCCCTCAGCCACGAACAGTACGTCGTGCTGGCGCCATTTGCCGACGCAGCCGAGCGCCTGGGCCGAGCGCTGGCGCAGTTGCTGCCGCCTGAGAGCGGCAACGTGGAAAGCATCACCATTGGTTACGCGGGCGCGCTTGCCGAGGCACAGACGGCCATGGTGTCAAGCGCGGCGATCGCGGGGGTGCTGGGCCAGAGTGAAGGCGCCAACCGCATCAACGCAGCGCAGCTTGCCGCCGAGCAGGGCGTGCGCGTGCACGAAGCACGATCGCCCGAAGGCGGCAGCGCTGTTTCGCTCACCCTGCACGCCCGGGACGGCAGCACACTGGCGGGCCGCGCTGGCGTCGCGATGCACTCCAGCCAGCCGCGCCTGCTGCAGCTCGAAGGCATTGCGATCGAAGCGCCGCTCGAAGGCACACTGCTGGTGGTGCGCAACAGCGATGTGCCCGGGGTGATCGGCAAGCTGGGCACCGTGGTCGGCGAGCACGGCATCAATATCGCGAACTTTGCCCTAGGCCGCGCATCCGGCGCCGCGCAAGGTACGGCGCTGGCGGTGATCCAGGTAGATGGCGAAGCGACCCCTGCTCTGCTGACCCAACTGCGGGGGGTCGATGCCGTGCACCAGGTACGCGTCGTCGGGCTGGAGGCGGGGTGACGATGGTGTTGTCGCCAGCCGGCTGCGCGCGCGTCGTCACCATGGTGGAACCATTGGCTCCGCTACAATAGGACTATCCCCTGAGTGAAGGTGTTTCGTGCCGCTGTATGAATATCGCTGCACCGCGTGCGGCCACATTTTCGAGAAGATTCAGAGCTTCAGCGCCCCCGACGAAAAGGAATGCCCCAAGTGCGGCGGCGCCGTCGAGCGCCTGCTGTCGGCGCCGGCAATCCAGTTCAAGGGCTCCGGCTTTTACCTGACTGATTACGGCAAGGGCGGCGGCTCGGGCAAGGGCGGCAGCCGGTCTGAAGGTTCCGGCAGTGGCTCGGATAGCTCGGCGGCTAAGTCGGATGGTTCAGGCGCTGGCGGTAAGTCAGGCGATGGCGGTAAGTCTTCCTCACCGGCAACATCGAGCGGGTCAAGTAACTCGGGCGGTTCGGGCGGATCAGGCTCGGGTGGATCAGGGACTGGGTCGAGCGGCTCAGGCTCTTCCGGTGGATCCGCTTCGTAGGCAGATCTAAACGGGGCAACATGGGGGCGCGTTTCAGGCCCATGCAATGGCACGATAGATTATCCTGCGCACGCGCGATACATCATCCCGAGCAGAAATACCGGGTCATCCCGAACACGCGCGCTAGATCATCCCGAACACAAATACCGAGTCATCCTGAGCGAAGTCGAAGGATCTGCTTTTCGCAATTTCCCCGGCAGACACTCGACACCGCGCTCAAGCGCTGACAAAGAAAGCTGCCCTAGAACAACTCACGACTTCGCAGACGCCTTCTTCGCAGCTGCTTTTGCCGGTGCTTTCTCCGCGGCTACTTTCTTTGCTGGCGCTTTCGTCTTACTGCTCTTCTTCGCAGGCGCCTCTGTCGCGTTGCCTTTCGTACCCGCAGCCTTCTTCACAGCGCTCTTCCGCGACTTCTTTGCCCCCGCCTTCTCTGCACTCGCAGTGCCGGGCGGCGGAGGCGGCATCTTGGCGCCGGCCTTGCGTGCTTCCGACAGCGCTATTGCGATCGCCTGTTTGGGATTCGTTACCTTTTCCCCGCTGCCCGACCGCAGCTTTCCGGCTTCCATTGCCTTAATCTCCTGCTTGACAAGTTCCTGCGCTTTGGGTCCGTACTTTGCCATCGCCGCTTCCCCCCTTTCCCCATAGAAGCCGATCGCTTGCACGCGGTTGTGCACCGCAGTCATGCATCGCGGTCATGCCTGTGGTCGCTGCTCGAATGTGGACGATGTCTCTCGCCAATCGACAGCGGGGCTAACACCGGGAATCCTGGCATCAGCCCCTCACCGCGCGACGCGGACTTACGCCCGCAACACCGGCGCCGGCAGTATCTCGTCCACATCCACCCACTGGGTCGGGTACTTGCCGGTGTAGCAGGCAACACAGAACTCGTTGCCCTCGCCTCCGTCGACCGCATTCTTTACCCCGTCGAGCGACAGGTAGGCAAGCGAGTCTGCTTCGATATAACTGCAGATTCCTTCCACAGAGTTATTCGCCGCGATCAAATCGCGCTTGCTCGGCGTGTCCACGCCGTAGAAACAGGGGGAGATTGTGGGTGGGCACGAGATACGCAGGTGCACTTCCTTCGCCCCGGCCGCCCGCACCATGCGCACAATCTTGCGGCTGGTTGTCCCGCGAATGATCGAATCATCGATCAAAATAATCCGCTTGCCTTCGAGCAGGTTGCGCACCGGGTTGAGCTTGAGACGGACCCCGAAGTCGCGCACCTTCTGCTCAGGCTCAATGAATGTGCGGCCCACATAGTGATTGCGGATCAGCCCGAAGCGGAAGGGCAGCTTCGCTTCGTCGGCGTACCCGATCGCGGCAGTTACACCCGAGTCGGGGACGGGCACAACCAGGTCGGCATCGACGTGCGATTCGCGCGCCAGCTGCCGGCCCATGGCCTCGCGCGAATCCTGCACCCAGCGGCCGAAGATACGGCTGTCCGGCCGTGCGAAATACACGTGCTCAAAGATGCAGGAAGCATGCGGCACAACATTCGCATACTTGCGCGAGGTCACTCCATCCTGCGAAATCATGATCAGCTCGCCGGGCTCGACATCGCGCTCATACCTGGCATGCAGCAGGTCAAAGGCACAGGTTTCTGACGCGAAGACAATCGTATCGGGGCCGCTCGGGTTGGTGATGCGTCCCATCGACAACGGGCGGAAGCCACGCGGGTCACGCGCTGCAAAGATACGATCGCGCGTCATCATGACGATCGAAAACGCGCCCTCAACCTGCCGCAGCGAATCGGCGATCGCGTCGACCAGCGTTGATTCTTCCGAGTGAGCGATCAGTTGCACAATAATCTCGGAGTCGCTGGTGGTCTGGAAGAAGGCGCCTTCGCGCTCCAGCTTGGTGCGCAGGTTCCCCAGGTTGATCAGGTTGCCGTTATGCGCAATCGCAATCAGGCCCTTGGTCGAGTCCACCCGGATGGGCTGCGCATTCAGCAGCGCCGAGTCGCCGGTTGTGGAGTAGCGGGTATGGCCGATCGCCATCTCGCCGACCAGCTTGCGCAGAACGTCCTCGGTGAATATATCGGCGACCAGGCCCATGCCCTTGATGTTGGACAGGCTGCTGCCATCGGCCGCCGCGATGCCTGCAGACTCCTGCCCGCGATGCTGCAACGCGTACAGTGACAGATACACCTGGCGGGCGGCTTCCGGGTGCCCGAAGACAGCGGCAACGCCACACTCATCCTGGAAACTGTCGCCCGGCTCACGCACCGTGTAACGGCTGGCGCTATCTGTGCCAGCGATGGTTGCCAATGCGTCCCGTTCCGCAGCGTTTGTCGCGCCATCCATGCCTTCGAGCAGGAGCGGCTGGCTTCTTCCAGTGTCGGTGCTCTTGCTTTCGCTGCCTGCATGGCGCTGCTGGAGGTCGGCCGGGAGCACTTCTTCTGCAGTCCGCATTACGCCACCACCTCATGCAGCAGACTCTCCAGCGCTACATCCCACCGGTGGTGTAATCCCGCAACCGGCTCGTCAATGACCCGTACGCCATTGACCGTGATCCTGAAGTTCTCGGCTGCTGTCCCGCCTATCTCCTCCACAAACAAGTGCCCGCTTTCTTCCACGATCTGTCGGATAGCTCCGATCGCCGCATGTTCGCAGGTCACCAGGACCTGGGTCGCGCTCTCGTGGAAGAGCCGCCAGGCAACCGGTAGCCCGGCGCCCTCCGACAGGTCGACGGCTAACCCCACGCCGTGCTCAAAACAGCCTTCGGCCAGTGCTACCGCAATGCCGCCATCCGAGATATCTCGCGCACTGCGCAGTAACTGCTTTTCGGCCAGTGCGGCCAGCGTCTTATGCAGCATTGCCTCCGCGTGGAGATCAAGCGCGGGCGGCGTGCCCCAGAGTTCCGCAAGCACCGTCTTCGCATACTCGGAAGAGCCGAATGCTTCAAGCCGCTCCTCGCTGTCGACCGTGTGTGTCGGCGAGATAAGCAGGATGGCGAGGCCCGCAGTGCTGAAACCGGATGCAACGGCATGGGCGATATTTTCAAGCACCCCAACGATGCCGAGCACCGGCGTCGGATAGATCCCCTCGCCGCGGGTCTCGTTGTACAGCGACACATTGCCGCCGGTGACCGGGGTTCCCAATGCAACGCATGCTTCGGCGATGCCGTCGATCGCGTTTGATAACTGCGCCATAATCTCGGGCTTCTCCGGGTTGCCGAAGTTGAGGCAATTTGTCGCAGCGACGGGTACAGCCCCGGTGCAGGCAACCTTGCGCGCTGCTTCGGCCACGGCGTGCATCGCGCCCAGCCTGGGGTCGAGGTAACACCACCGTCCATTGCCATCGAGCGCCATCGCGAGCCCGCGATTGGTGCCCTTGATGCGCATCAGTCCCTGCTCCGCACCCGGCCCATGCAGCGTGTTGGTCTGCACCATGGAGTCATACTGCTCATACACCCAGCGCTTGGAGCAGATATTGCCGGAACCAAGCAGCAGCCGCAGCTCGTCGGCGTACCTGGCGGCTTGGTCGCGCGGACCATCTGCCACCATCGCGGTGACAGATGGCGGAGGCTGCAGCGGCACGGGCGCCTTCCACTCGCCGACGGGACGATGGTAGAGCGGCGCGTCGTCGGTCAGGCTTTCATTCGAGATGTCAGCCACCAGCACGCCGCCATGCCGCACGCGCATGCGATTTTCAGCGGTTACTTCGCCGGCCACGACCGCGTCGAGGCCCCACTTGGCAAAGACGCTCAGGACTTCGTCTTCGCGGCCTTTTTCAGCAACCAGCAGCATCCGCTCCTGCGACTCCGACAGCATGATCTCGTAGGAAGTCATACCGGTGGCGCGCTGCGGGATGCGGTCGAGCTCAATCTCAATGCCGACGCCGCCGCGCGCGCCCATCTCACACGTGGAACAGGTAAGCCCGGCAGCGCCCATATCCTGTATCCCGAGGACCGCTCCCGTTGCCATGGCCTCGATGCAGCCCTCGAGCAGCAGCTTCTCCATGAAGGGATCACCCACCTGCACGTTGGGCCGCTTCTGCTCCGAGCCATCCGTAAACTCCTCGCTTGCCATCGTCGCGCCGTGGATACCATCGCGACCTGTCTTGGCGCCGACATAGATGACCGGATTGCCAACGCCGGTCGCCTTGGCATAGAAGATCTCGTCGCGGCGCACCAGGCCGAGCGCAAATGCATTCAGCAGCGGGTTGCCGGAGTAGCAGGGTTCGAAGCGGGTTTCGCCGCCCAGGTTGGGCACGCCGAAGCAGTTGCCGTAGTGGGAAACGCCGGCAACCACACCTTCCATCACGGAGTGGTTCCTGCGAATGGTCGCTGCGTCCGTCGCTGCGCCGCGCGCCGCATTCCCATCTTCAAGCCCACCCAGGGGCTGTTCGCTGAGCGGGCCAAAGCGCAGCGAATCCATGACGGCAAGCGGCCGCGCATTCATGGTGAAGATATCGCGCAGAATGCCACCGACGCCGGTAGCAGCGCCCTGGAACGGCTCGATATAAGACGGATGATTGTGGGACTCGATTTTGAAGGCGCAGGCCCAGCCGTCGCCGACGTCGATGATGCCGGCGTTTTCGCCAGGCCCC
>CAXTEW010000073.1:0-11361 GCA_964243175.1 uncultured Acidobacteriaceae bacterium | reverse complement strand
CCAGTTCCTTTGCCGTGCGTGCCGGGTCGCTCTCGAGCAGCCTCGCCGCCAGCTCGCTCTTCACACTGATCAGCGAAAGCGTGTGTCCAAGCACGTCGTGGAGATCGCGCGCGATCCGTTCCCGCTCTGCCGTCTTGGCCAGTTGCTCGATCTCGTCGCGAGCCATGCGCAGCTTCGCGTTGGCGCGGTTCTGCTCGCGGATGCGCACAGCATTCACGCTGGTAAAGGCACAGACCCCGATACCAACCGACCACTCCCAGGTCTCGAGGTGGAAGAGCCGCGCCTGGACCATAATGATGACGCACTCGAGAGCGACCAGTTGAAAGAAGGCTATGTCACTTTCGACCACGCTCAGCAGGTACCAGACGATATAGAAGTAAATTCCGAACGCACTCTGGTTTATAGGGACATAGACCAGCGCTAGCATTACGGTAGCGATAGTGCATAGGCGCCGCACCTGCAGCTTCCCGTAGTACGCCCCGAAGTAGCAAGGTATGAAAGCGCAGAGCGCCAACGCCAGGTAGACCCAGGACCGCGCCTGATGGTCATAGAACGGCTGGATGAACCAGAAGCCCAGGTAGATCAGCCATGTCATCGGGCTGAGTCCCCGGACCTCGGTGATGTACATGCTGGTGGCTCCGAACTTCTCACCGGCGCACTTGCCAGGCAACTTCATACGTCCATCCATAAGTCCATCCATCGTTGCCGACCAAGCTGCCAGCCTCGTGAGCGGCAGCCCTGGCACTGGAAGACTATCCATGCAGTCAGGAACGAGCGCAGGGGGCGACTATGCCCGCGCTTCGCTTCGTGCCCACGACCAGGCGCTGAGCCCGAGGAACAGCGCCGTGTAGCCTGCCAGCACAGCATACCCGAGCATGAGCGACGGTGTAGGGAAGCTGAGCGCATGCAGCGCCAGGCGCGAGAACCAGTACGACGGCAGGTACCGCGCGAAGGTTTGCAGGAAGTGCGGCAGCTGCGCCACCGGCATCCACAGCCCGCCACAGAATGAGAGCGGCAGGTAGACGAGGTTGACCAGTCCCGGGCCGGCATTTGGCGGAATGACGAGGCCGAAGAGCAGCCCCAGGCTGGCAAACGGGATGGTGCCGATCGCGACGACGCCGAGCAGCTCGAGGATGTCGGTCGCGCTCGCCACGGATTGCCCGGCAATCAGGGGACCCAGCGCACAGAGCAGCAGGCAGATAGCCAGCGAGAAGAAGAGGCTGGCAGCCAGCTTTGCGACCAGGTACGCCATGGGCGGCATGGGACTCGCACGCTTCAGCTCCAGCCAGCCGTGACCGCGCTCGTAGGCCAGCCCATTGCCGATGCCGAACAGCGCAGCACCCATTGCGCCGAAACAGCTGTACCCGGCCAGCAGGTAGCGGGCAGTTTCGTGCCCGTCCGGTCCGGGATGTCGATTCAGCAGCCCGAACATCAGGTAAAACACCACGGGAAAGCCCACGATTGAAAGCGTGTAGGCGCGGTTGCGGAGCAGTTTCGTGAACTCGGCGACTATCTCGTGCCAGTAAATGCCGGATGTTGAACCGGACGTGTCCAAGTTATTCGTCTTATCTACAGAAATCACTGCCTGGGTCGCCATGATCGTCTCCTGTTCCTCTGGCCTGCTTACTCGGCGGCCAGCATGTTAGCGCAAAACGTCTCGCGTGCAGAGGGTCCTGCGGTGAGGGTTCAGCAGGGCTCAGCTCCTCTGCACGCGCCGTCACCGCTGCGTGGTGCCGGGCTGCCACGAGCCTGCTCAACTGACGTGGCCCGAGCCCGTCTGCGCGTCACGCGTGATCGTCAGGAATGCTTCTTCAAATGGCATGGCGCTTACCTCCAG
Organism: uncultured Acidobacteriaceae bacterium; assembly: GCA_964243175.1. Classification (GTDB taxonomy): domain Bacteria; phylum Acidobacteriota; class Terriglobia; order Terriglobales; family Acidobacteriaceae; genus EB88. The sequence continues at coordinate 9,524 of CAXTEW010000073.1, read as the reverse complement.
GTGCGACACATCGTTGCTCTGTGCGAACAACGCGCGCAGCGTCTGCTCGGGCGTTGCCGTGGCCAGCGTCCAGCGCACGCCGTCTGGCAGGAGGTCGGTGACGCCCGGCAGCGAGCGCAGCAGCTTGCTATCCAGCGACGTGCAGCAGCGGATGCGTGAAGCGCCGGCACGGGCACGCAGCTCGGCCGGCGTCCCTTCCGCCAGCAGGCGGCCCGCCTTCAACACCAGGATGCGCGAGGCCAGCGCTTCGGCTTCTTCCAGGTGGTGGGTGGTCAGCAGCACGGTTTTGCCGCGCGCAGCCAGGGCCTGTACCTCGCTCCACAATGCGCGGCGGGACTCGATGTCCAGCGCGGCGCTGGGCTCGTCGAGAAACAGCAGGTCGGGGTCGCCGGCGATGGCCATGGCAAACAGCACGCGCTGCTTCTGCCCGCCGGAAAGGTCCCCGAAAAGTTTGTTTTCGATGCCGCGGAGACCCGCGATGCGAAGCGTCTCGGCCAGCGCAAGCGGTCGTGGGTAATAGCCGCGGAACAGCTCCACGTGCTCCCGCACCCGCAGCGACTCCGGCATACGCCCGACCTGCAGCATGGCTCCGACGCGCATGCGGCTGCGGCGATCGCGCGGGTCCTGCCCAAAGAGCTGCACCGTTCCGCTGGTCTGCCGGGTCAGTCCCAGCAGCAGCCGGATCGCGGTTGTTTTCCCGGCACCATTCGGACCCAGCAGGGCCACGATTTCGCCCGGGTGCAGCGCGAACGAGAGATCGTCGAGCGCCTTGCCGGTGGCGTACTGCTTCACCACGTGGCGCAGAACAGCGACTGACTCCCCCACACTGCTCCTGTCGCTGCTCCTGCCGCTGCTCCTGCCTGCCCCGTGGCTGGGGCTGCCCGGTGTGGACGCTTCCATCTCTGCTGTCCCGCTGTTGCTGGCCATCATCCCTGGTCTCGCTTCCGCCGGCTGCCCGGCTCCCTGTCTTTTACTGTGCCAAGTGTGCAGCGGCCGAGGCTGCTCCACGTAGTGCCATCTGTCAGCAATCATGCATGACAACTGTCACCAGGCCGCCATGCGTTCAGCAGTGGCGCAATGGGCCCTTGCGCAATGCGTATGGGGCGGCGCATGCTTCTCCACGGGCGTTGCTGGTGGTCGCTGGATCGGCGCCGACAAAGACCACGTGGGACCACGACGTGGATCATGATCTCGATCATGGAGGCTACACATGTTTGGCAAATCAAGCGCAACCGCAGGCCCTAAGAAGTGCACCCACCCGGCATGCTTCTGCACCGTAGAGCCGGGACAGAAGTACTGTTCCGCACGCTGCCATGATGCACACGGAATGACTGAGCTGAACTGCCAGTGTCACCACACGCCCTGCGAGGGAGGCCCCGCAACCCACGCTCACAGCGCCAGCCAGTAAGGCCCGCTGCAGCCTGCGGCGACCTTGCATTTCGAAGTATCCAGGCCGACCGGCGTGGCGGCGATTTCGCTGTGCTGACTGCCAACGGCTGGCTTCCGGAGGAACTCGCCGGTAAGAGGGTGCCGAGTAATAAGCACCGCGTCTGTGGCCCTTGGTGGAGCTCTTGGTCAGAGTGCACCGCTGTGGGCTCTCTCGTGGCGTTGTCGTGAGTGCTACCCTTGGAACTCGCCGCGATTTCTTCACCGGCTGCCCCTCAGCAGTCTTGTCCCGCAATCGCCCAGGCTACGCCGAGATTCCGGAACCGCCTACTTATGCCGACTCTGGAACTGCAGATGATTGTGAAGAACGGAGCGGCCGGGCTTTCCCGCTGCCTTCAAAGCGTGCAGGGCATTGCTGATTGCATCACCTCGGCGACACCGGATCGACAGACCGCACGCGCGGCATCGCGGCACAGCACGGAGCGAGGGTGACTTCAGTTCCCTGGCACAATCACTTTGCCGATGCTCGCAACTGCCTCCTGGCCCAGGCCGAGTGTGACTGGATTCTCTTTCTGGACGCCGACGAGATGCTTGACCGGCGGGCCGCCCGGCAGCTTCGGGAACTTATGCTCGATCCCACTGCTGCTGCCTATGACATCACGACGTGGAACTATGTGATGGATCTTGGCTTTCGCTCCGGGGGTGAGCAGGCCCAGCGTTGCCCCGCCGGGCTGGCAGAGACAAGCGGGTATCCCGCCTACTTTCCCAGTACCAACACCCGGCTCTTTCGTCGCGGGATCGGTATTCACTTCGAACACTGCGTTTACGAGACCGTCGCCGATCGCCTGGCGGTCCTCGGCCTCGAGCGCAAACCCGCTGATCTGGTCATCCATCACTTCGGCTACGTGGAAGACGCGACCGGGAGGCGGGCGCAGAAGGAGAAGCTTTACTACACGCTGGCACTGAAGAATGTCGCGGAAGCAAGCGGGAACTACCAGGCGAATCTCGGTGCCGGCATCGCCGAGCTCGACCACGCGAAAGATGCCGCACAGGCACTGCCTTACTTCGAGAAAGCAATCCGACTGGACGAGCGAAGAGCCTCGGCCTGGCTCTATGCCGGCATCTGTCTTACACGGCTGGCCCGCACCGCGGAGGCACGCGCTCACCTGGATCGCTCGCTGGCTATAGACGCGGCAAATCCTCTCACCGCAAGCAGCCTGGGCGATATCTTCCTCCGGGCGGGTAATTACACCGCGGCCCGCAACGCCTACGCAAGAGCGATGACGAGGGGAGACGGTTCCCCGTTAACACTCGCCAAACTCGGTGCAGCGCGGAGGTACACCTTGGACACCACGAGTCCGGCATAGCCAAGGTGGAGCTTGCCATGGACCGTGCTCCCGGAGCCGCTGAGCTGTACGACATCTATGCGCCGAGCGCGTTCCTCGCCGGGAAGCCCGAGGAGGCCTGCGACGCGGCGGCGCATCGCCTCGCTTTCGAACACGTTACAGCCTTCAACTTTCTGCTCGCCGCAACTCTTCACCTCCACGCGCATAGGCGCCAGGAAGCAGCGAATATTCTGCATGCCGGTGCTGTTCGCTTCCCTGACGATGCCGAGATCAAGAGCATGATGGATTCGCTCGACTTGTTACATCCCGCCACTACCGGGACGCCGTCTCCTGATCGCGTCGAGTTCAAATAGAACAGCGAGTTATTCGCCCCCGAAACTGATACTTTCGGGCCTGCTTTTTGTAAGTGAGGCATTCCTGGACGAAGAGTCGGAACAGTGTGTCCAGCGGCGCGCTCTTGAGCAACCGGGAGCGGCTTCTTCATGATTATGCCTGAAATAGAACTATCTCTTACGTAAGTGGGCCGCTGACCATGTGAGCGATCTGCATGTAACAGGAGCGCCCCAACGGCCATAGCGATTTGCGATTCGAGTGACCTTGCTTCGCGAGACTATGCTTCGATGTTCTCGTTTCTTGGCAAGAGCAGGCCGGAGTGGCGGTTAGAGTGCGAACGGTGTTCGCGGGCGGGTGTCGATGTTTGTGGTGACCGCAGGACGGCGGCGAGCGGGAATGCCGCACGGGCGCGTAGCCGGACCTTCCTCGCAGTGGCAGTCACGCCAGCCTCGACGTGGGCGGTCAAGCACAAGCACGAGACCGCAGTGCACACCAGCCGCTCAGGCCCGTCGTACGCGACTTTTCCAGCTCTCGCTGTCTTTCTTAGAGCCTGCCTGTTCAGTAACCAGGGGAGCTACTCTGTGGTAAGTGCCTTTCCTTTCTTCGCTTGCTTGTCTAAGCTGGAGACAGTAGTCTCCATATCTGGAGAGCAAGACACCTTCTTGCTGCGCCAGGCTGGACGCGACCGGAAAGGCAAGTGGCTCGATGCGAAAGTTCACCGCGGCTCCACAGCAGGCCACCTATCCCGCCAGCATGTACACGCCGCCCGATTTTCCCAACCTCGGCGACCCGGAAGAGCGACGCAGGCTTTCCCCCGCCGGTATGCGCGCCTTTTTGAACATCATGCGCCACTGGGAAGTGCGCGACGAGGACGCGCGGCGGCTGATCGGCGGCGTGTCGAATGGCACCTTCTACAGCTGGAAAAGTGGCGGCGCCAAGCAGCTGGAGCAGGACCGGCTGCTCCGCATCTCCTACCTCATCGGCATCTTTAAATCGCTGAACATCCTCTTCAGTACGCCGCTGGCGGATCGCTGGGTGCGCCTGCCCAACTCGAATGACATCTTTACGCATCGGACGCCGCTCGAATACATGCTGCGCGGCGGCGCGCCGGCGATGGACACCGTGCGGCGGCTCCTGGACGCACGCCGCGGCGGCTGACGGAGGCGCATGAGCCCCACGAAGCGGCAGCCCCGGCCACCGGGCGCCCCGGGCCGGAAGACGCCCGGTCGTCAGCTCAGTCTCCACGCGGCGGCAGAGGAGCTGCGGCAGGCCCGCGCCCCGGCCGCGCCCATGCTGCTGCCATCGCTGCGCTACGCTCCCCCGGTCACGGAAATGCAGCAGCTCAATACGTCGCGCCTGCTGCCCGCCCGCTACAGTGACTCGGTGCTGACCCGCATCGCGGAGACAGAGGACGACCTGCCGCTGCTGTACTCGCTCGACAACGCCACCAATGAGCGGCTGCTCGCCGAGGCAAATAACCGGCTGGGCATCACGGCTCGCGAGCTGGTTTATGACGTGCCCTACGCCCGCATCGTGAACGCGGCGTTTGCGCATCCGCACCCGCAGGGCGCTCGCTTCTCGACACCCTACCGCGGTGCCTGGTACGCCGGCTTCGAGCTCGCCACCAGCAAGGCGGAAGTTCTGTTTCACCGCTCGGTGCAGCTGACAGAAATTGGCTGGCGGGAGCGCGAGGATCTGGATTACGATCACTACCAGGCGGATCTCAGCGGCCCCTTTCACGACCTGCGTCTGGAGGCGGACGCTCCGCTCGACAGCAGTCGAGCGGCAAAGAACTCATCCGGGAAAGAAGCCGCAGAACGGGCCGCGGCGCAGCGCCTGGCATGCCTGGATCCTCTCTCCTATATCGCTTCGCAGCAGCTCGCGGTTGAACTGCTCGAGGCCGGCTCGCTCGGTGTTGTGTATCCCAGTGCGCGGCGGCCTGCAGGCACCTGCATTGCATGCTTCCGCCCCGGCGTGGTCGCGAATGTGCGCAAGCGGGATCTCCATCGGCTGTGCTGGTTTCCGGATGCACCGCCCACCTTTGCCCGCGTCGCCCGTACCGAGGCCAGTAAGCCGGATACGGCCGGTCCGCGCGCTGTCCGCAAAGCAGCAGCGGAAACCGGCGGCGCTGGGAGTGATGAGGAGCCGAAGACTGCTTCCAACCCGCTGCCAGAGTAAGATCCGCGCCACGCCCTGGTCACGCCAGCCGAAAAGAAATGCCTAGCGACCACGCACACGCGGGGCGCTTTCTTACCGGGCAGGCATCCTGACGACACGTTGCCCAGCCGGCAGGTAGCGGGCGCAGCCTCCTGCCCTACTCGCGCGCTGCTGCGTGGTTCCCCACTGCCCGCGCCGCGAAAAGCGCGCGTCCCGCCCACACGGTGTAGAGGACGCGGGAGAAATTCCGCAGCTCGCCCGATGCCGGATCTGCAGCGAGAACTGTGAGGTTTCCATCACCACCAACCCGGAGCGTGCCTGCATGCGAGGAGACTTTGAACGCAGCCGCGGGGGCGGTCGTGAGCATCGCCAGGACATCCTCGAAAGAGAGCCCGGCGAGCATCAGCTGATGGTATTCCTCGGTCACGTCATAGTTGGTCGAAACCCGTGTCTGTTCCAAAAAGCAGCACGCCACCCTGCTTGTAGAACTGCGCCACCATCGCCCGAATACGGTCGATGTGACTGCTACCAGAGAAGAGCTGGAGCGTCGGCGTCATGGCCAGATGGTGCGCGACCATCTCCCGGACCAGGTCGCCATCGATACCTTCGATCGTGTCCGGCGCATGAGCCAGAACGTCCACTCCGCTCTCGAGCGCGATCCGGACCCCTGCAAGGTCCGAGGGGTGAGCAAACACAAGCTGCCCGTGCCGGTGCGCTGCAAGCACGGCTGCACGCGCGATCTCAAGGGGGCATGTGGGTGCGCCTGTCCGGTGTCAGGTACGATCCGGTAAAAAGTTTGACGATATCCGTTCCAAGCGCCTGGTTGTGCTGTACCGCCTCCGTGGCAGCAGCAGCGGTTTCCGGCTGCGGCAGCATGGCCCGCACACTCGCAGGCAGGTCGTCCAGGTAGAACGGTATTCCGTGGGGTGCTACAGACCGACACCGGCAGTGTAGATGCGGGGCCCTGCCACTTCTTCGCTCCAGACGCGACGGCGCAGGGCGGCGGTGTTGCGTGGATCAGAAGCTGTATCGACGACGGTGGTGAATCCGGAATGCGTCAACATCGCCTGCATATCGCGGCTCAGCTGGGCTGCGGGAAGCCTCGCTGCCCCCGCCCCTGCGGGCCGGTAAAGTGAACGTGTGTATTCCAGAAACCGGCGAAGACGACGCAGCTGTCACATGGAAGCACGCGCACACCATGCGGAACGCGAGCGCCCTGCGCCACGGCAGTAATCTTTCCGTGCCTCGCAAGAACGGTCGTATGCAGCCGGGCTGGTGCGGTGGGCGAGACGTATACCGTTGCGTTGGCGACAGCGATGTCCTGCGCCTGGGCGGGGACCGGCTTGCTGCCGCCGCGAGAAGCAATCCCGTGAGCAAACGCATGCGGCATTTTACCGGGAGCGAGTACCGCCGGACCAGGTACTCGAACAACTGCAATCTGGACGGGATGGCAGCGGCAGACGCCTGGGAGCGAGCCCGGAACTTGCAGGCTGGTGCTCCGGGGCGCGAAGAGCGGCTTACGCTGCCGGCCTTTACTCCAGGACCCCAGCGACTGCCAGGTCACCTCGGGCGACTGGGCGGCGCCACGGCCGGGGCTGCGCACGATGTCCTGCGAAACAGGGACAATGCTGCCTCCGGGGCTGCGAGGGTCGAGCCAGAAGCGGAGCCCGAACCGACCGTGAACTGCACCAGCCGTGCCTGTCTCGCGCCGCTTACCGCGAGCAGCCAGGCGGACGCTCGCGCCCGCCGTTTCGATCGCGTTGGCCCGCTACCCGGCCTGCACCGTGAGGACAGCACAGGCAAGTAGTTCGCGCGCCATCCTCCAGTGCTGACTTGCCAGTGCTTGCTTACCAGTCGAAGTGCCTGGTCTACCGGCAGGCCGTGTCTCCGCTCCACTGCCGCGACCTGCTCCGTGTCCACGCGCGCTTCGAACCCGCCGGCAATGCGAGGGGCGGGCCGGCGGCAGTGCGCCATGTTGCTGAAACCAGGGGCGAGGAACGCACGAGGTCGTGGGTGCGGCGGTGGGTGCGGCGGAAGGTGCGGCCGTCATCAGCGCAGAACAGGGCCGCCGCGTCGACAGTGCGCGCACAAACTCGTCTTCGGGCAGGTGTATCTGCTGCTGAGCCAGCAGCCCTGCTGTCGCGCGCCGCTGCCGATCCGGAGCGAGCGCTCCCCCCAGTGCACCTGCGTGAGAGCGCCGCCCTTGCCTCCAGGGTGCGTCCCAGCTGGAACTGCTGGAGATTCGCAGGGTCCCGGTGGCACTCCGGCTCGCGTGCGCGACAGAAGCCAGGAGAAATCCTTGACCGCAGTCGCTGCAGGCCCAACTGCGCCTCGCGGCAGAAGCCCCCGCGGGCCATCGCAACGAGACGGCGCACAGGCTCCGACGGTCACCACGCGAGGGTGCGCGTCAAAGCACCTGCGTTGCAGCTCCCGCACTCGGAACGGCCGGGCAGTCTGAAAGTGGCTGCAGCGTCCCGCTGCCGTAGCGCGCTGTCGGTTGCTCGGGGTCGGTACTTGTGCGCCCGCTCCTGCCGCAAAGACCGTCGGCAGCCGATCCATTGCAGATCAGTGTTGGTCCGCACGCTTCTGCCATCACCCTTTCGCAGCCTATTCACCCCCTCGCGCTTGCCTTGTGCCTCCCTGCTGTGCGTCCCCTGCGTGTTACGAGTCCTTGCTCGTCGCGAGCAAGGCACCTCGGCGCCTGATCAAAGCAGGACTGGCCCGGATACCGGCAAGCGCCGGCGCTAACTCGCTCGCCTCGCCGCCAGCTGTCGCCCGGGTGCACGGAGGTCGGCCAGCAGACCCCGCAGTCGTGCAATCGCTGCATGGTGCATCTGTGAAACACGCGACTCCACCACGCCGAGCGACAGCCCGATCTCGCGCATCGACAGTTCTTCGAAATAGTAAAGCGTCATCACCAGGCGTTCGCGTTCTGGCAGCGTGTCGAGCGCTGTTCTGAGGCGATCCCTGGACTCGCCTTCCAGCAGCTGGAAGAGCGGGTTTTCGGTTTCCTTTGCCGGCACAAACGACGCCTCTTCCTCGCTCGAGTCTTCGCCGCGCGCAACATGCAGGCTTCCAATCTCGAGCCCTTTCAGTTGCCCGGCGAGCTGCTGCAGTTGCAGCAGGCTCATGCCCATGTCAGCCGCGATCTCCGCCTCCACGGGCATACGGTTCAGGCGCAGCTGCAGGGTACGCGTGCTCTCCTGCATGGCGCGCCCCTTGCGGCGCAGTTCGCGCGGGCTCCAGTCCAGGGAGCGAAGACTGTCGAGAATGGCTCCCCGGACGCGAAACTGTGCGTAGGAGCGAAACTGCACGTGTTTGCCGGCATTGAACTTGCGGACCGCGTCGAGCAGGCCCAGTGTTCCCGCGCTGACCAGCTCCTCGAGCTCGACGTGCTGGGGCAGACGGTGGTGCACGTCGCGGGCAACGTGACGCACGACGGATAAGTGTTCCAGCAATAAAGCTTCCTGCGCAGGAGTAAGTGCGGCCACTGCCGGCGGAGGAGCGGGCGCCGTATTTGCTACTGCTATCGTTGCAGATGCGGCGCTGGGGCGCCGGCGCACCCGCGACACCGGCGCGCCTCCCGCGCGCGCCGTTCCACTAATGGTTCCCAACACACCTGCATACGTCGCTGCCGCCTCCACAAACACTGCTGTCGCTTCCTGCATCGCCCTGTCCCCCGGATCATCGTGGTGCTGCGCAGGCTTGGCATTTTCGCCTGCTGCGCTGCCCTGTGCTGGGACATAAGTGCAGGAGAAGGGCCGCGTTTCCGGGCTTATGCTGAAGCTTTCTTCATGAAGAAAGCTTCAGCATGGTATTGCCGTGAACAAGAGCGGGCGGTTCGGGAGAGAGCGTGGCGGTGCTTCACGTATCTCGGGCGAGGCGGTCTGGACCGATCGAAGACGAAACGATCGCGCCGATTCGGACGGCGGCGATGCCCCAGCCAAGAGACTGGTCGGGAACCAGCGCGCGTGGGATGTCCTGGTACCAGCGTGGGCGATCAACGCCGCAGGGCTCGCAGCGAGGCGTGGCTTTGGGCTACCAGGAGCCGGCACACTGCGGCGGCGCTCCATGAATTCATCCCACTGAGCGCCCGGCAAATGGGCCACGGCCGCTGCCAAGGTTGTCTGAGACAAGGGGTCCAATACAAGCCGTGGAAGGGCCGAGGGCTACGCAGTAGCGAGCGCCACGGTGGCGGCGCCGAGCAGCGGGCGCGATGAAGGTGCTCTGCCCGGACCCCTGTACAGGGCTTCGATCTCGAGCCAGGCCTCCGGTCGGCAGCAGCCCGGTTTCCACGAAGCA
>CAXTEW010000072.1:0-11392 GCA_964243175.1 uncultured Acidobacteriaceae bacterium | reverse complement strand
TACGTGGAGATGAACTCATACTCTGCGTCGTCGAAGTTATGCCACGGCACGCGAATATTGGCGTGGGGAATGACGACTCGTTCAAAGCTCGAGTCATCAAATTCCGGCAGCTCCGCTCCACGTACCCACGCCGGATGGTAGCGCCAATCCCGGTTCATTGGCAGCATGGAGCGGCCTGCTGCGGGGGACGTTTCTGACAGCACGGATGGCGCTGTGATAGCCGAAGCAGCCACAACGGCTCCCGTAGTCCGGATAAACTCGCGTCGATTCATCGTGTTCACTTCCTTTTCCGATTCTCCCTGCCACTGCAGGCCGAATGCTTCAACGCTGCACGGTTACTTCGTACCACGTCGCCACTGTCTTGCCTAGAGGCAGGCGCCAGTTCGCGCCCTCTTCTGTGCCATACACCGGGTAGCCTTTCGGCTGTCCTGCTCCATCGAGTGGCTGCAGCAGCACCGCACGGGCGTGTCCAGGTTGTGCGGGTTTATGACGATTGTCACCTGCTCGATCAGCGTCCCGCCCAGTGAGTGAGATCTCTCCCGGCAGAGTTCCACGTCTGGCCGGTATTCTCTACGCGGCCGCCCGCGACAAGGAGCATCTGGGATGACTGCCCGATCGGCTCCTCATCGATCGAGCTAAGCAGCAGCGTATAGAAGTTGTTGCTCAACTCGACCGAAGAATGGTCGCCAGATGTCCGTGCTTCACCACGAGGAACCCGTGCTTGCCCGCTGGTGCCTCCGGCAGAAAGGACATGTCAGCCGGCACCGAGTGGCTCGCCCACTGCCAGGATGCGCGCCGTAGTCAACGGTGAACGGCACCATGCCTGCTGCAGTTTGCTCGGCCATGCTCCCGCCACAAAAACCGAGCAGCAGCAACAGCCCGGCAACGGTCTCGCGAGCCAAGGTATGGGATAGCAGGCACGTTACGAATCTGACGAAAGTCGGAGCGGCAGATGTTCGTGGCACTTCGGGACTGCTGCAGCAAGGGCAGATCGCAGCCGGGGGTCAAGCGCGGGCCACCAGTTGGCGCTGTGCCGGATGCAAGGCCTGCTGCACTTCCATTCTTGCCCTCGTAAGTGACGAGACCGGCTCCGTCGTCGGGTAGTACTCCATCGCGATGAACTTGTTGTAGTGCGCTGCTGCAAGCGAGCGGTAAATGCTGGCATAGTCGATCTCGCCCGTGCCCGGCTCATGGCGCCCCGGAACGTCAGCTACATGCACCAGCCCGATAAGATCGATGTTTTTCTCCAGCTTCTCGATAAGGTTTCCGAAGGCGCGCTGCTCGTGGTAAAAGTCGTACAGCACCTTCACGTTGCCCCTTCCTACCTCGCGAACGATCTCGAAACCATCACTCACGCTCTGCAGAAAGATCGTCGGATTTTCCAGCGGGTCGATCGGTTCGATGACGATCCGGAGACCACTCTTGGCGGCAAGGTCGGAGGCTTTCTTCAGGTTATCGACGGCAATCTGCCGCTGCGCTCTAGGGTCAAGCTGCGGGACACGTTTGCCTGACAGCAGGATAATCTGCGGACATTCCAGCCTTTGAGCGTAGCCGATTTGTACCTTCAGCTGTTGCAGAAAGGTGACCGATTCCTCAGGAACAGCGAATCCTGCCTTCACGCCGCTCATGGCGTCGAAGACCATCCCGAGCGACCCCATCCTCGTCATGATCCTCTGCATTTCCTCAGGCGGCCACTGCTGAAACTCGCCTACCAGTTCAATCCCGTTGTATCCCGCCGCGCCCACGATCTCTACGCAGCGGTCGAACGGCGCCTGCTTCTCGAGGGCCCACAGCATGGAGGAGAACCGCACTGCGCCTGCGGGAACAACTGGCTCTGCCACTGCCCGGCCGAATGGACGCGCCAGCGCGGCGCCGGCCACCAGTTGACTGAACTTACGACGATTCATGGCACCCCCCGACTCCCTTTACTCTGAAGCCTTGGTGCCTCAGGCGAATCAATAGAGCGCGTCGCGAGAAAGCGCACATAAACATCCTCTTTCTTTCCGGGTCTGTGATGACCGCAGCGACTATCAAGACGGCACGCCCCGCGGCCAAATTCAGGTGCAACCCAATATAGGCCCGCCCCGCCCGCAACGGAACACCCAGCGAAATCGAAGGAGGAAACGACCGCCCACCTCATGCTCTCGGTGGCACTCATGCTGGGGCTCAAGCCGCAGGAGCTCATGCACCTAAAGTGGCGAGACACCAACCGCTCCGCGAAGGGTCTGCGGGTCCAGGGAAGCCGGAGTCGGGCTTCAGGGGTCAGGGACAAGGAAGAGAGGGACCTCGTCATCCGGAATGCGCTGTTCGAGCGTTTGAAGGCGTGGCACGAGGAGGACCCTGAACAAAGCTGCTGATCGGCACGAAGAAAGGGCAAGCCGGATGGACATCTTCTACGGCTGCTGGAAGGTAGCTGCGCGTGATGCCGTGTGCTACGCCCAAGCTCTCGCTGAGCTATGGCGTCCGATACGAGTACTACCCGTTTGTTGTGCGCGATCATTCGGGCGCGTTCCGCTTCGGTCCCTATGATCAGCCAAAGGCGCAGAACGTCATCATCGGCGGCATCGGTGGGGCCCCCAACAACACCGGCGAAGAGATAGGCTGGGGCCTGATCGTGCCTCGCTTCGGCGTGGCCTACGGCCTGGACCGGCGCACGGTGATCCACAGCGGCTTCGACATCACCGAAGACCCGGACAACTTCCGGTTCATGCACGACACCTACCCGTCTTCCATCGCGCAGACCTATAACAATCCTTCGAACTTCGCGGTGGCGCAGGATAGCTCCGGTAATGCGATCGACCTGGTCACCGGCATTCCCGCACTCATGCTGCCGAATGTCAGCACCGGCTATGTGTCCCTTCCCACTAACACGTCCATCAATACGCTTCCTAGAAACTTCCGCCGAGGCTACATCGAGTCCTGGAACCTTTTTGTGCAGCGCGAGGTTGGCCTCTGCATGGTAGCGAACGTGGGCTACGTGGGCACACACGAGATCCGGCAGATCTCCAACGTCAACATCAACGCTGGTCCTGCGCTGGAACCCCAACTTCCCCAATGCGCCAAGCAGCACGGCAGGGCGCCTCTTGAACCTGACAAACTGCCCGCAAACCAGCGTCGCCGCGTCGGAGTGCTACAACAACACCGACATCAACTCTGCCGCGCCGACCTTCAATGCGGAGTACAGCGGGCTCCAGGCACAGCTGACTCGTACGGTTGGCCGCCGCGGCCAGTTCGGGATTGTCTATACCTGGTCCAAGGCACTTGATTATGCCAATAACAGCAACTACAACGGTCTTACATTCGCCTACCCGGCCTACTGGCAATTGAATTACGCTCTCGCCGGGTACGACCACGATTATGACTTCCAGACCTGGGCTGTGTACCAGCTGCCGATCGGCTAGTGTCAGTACTTTATGAGCAAAGGCATCTTGGGCGACATTGTCGGAGGCTTCCAGGTCAACGCAATCTTCCATCGGGTCAGCGGCGCGCCCTTCAGCATCACCACCAACAATAATACGGATGCGGCCGGGACTCCCAGTTGGCGGACCGCATAGCGTCCATCCAGTACGAAAAACGGCACACAGCGTTGAGGCCTTACTTCAAACCGGCCAGCTACGCGATTGTGCCGAGTAATCCCAAACACGGGAACGTTGCCTGGCGTGCAAACGCGGTTCGGTGACTCTGGGCGGGACAGCATCCGTGGACCGGGCCAGGCTTCTGCCGATGTCAGTGTTTTCCGCAACTTCCACTTGTACCGGGAGACCAACTTTCAGTTTCGCGCGGAAGCGTTCGACGTCACGAACACGGCAACTTTTGCGAACCCGAACAGCAATTCGTCGGGAACCAATTTCGGCTTCATCACTGCAAACTCGAACTTCAATCGCACCATACAGTTCAGCGGGAGGTTCCTCGTCTAAGAGATACAGAACCTCCGCCGATCTGCACCAGCACAGGCGCGAGCCTCGCTCTGTGACGCACACCCCACCACGGTGGAAGAATTACCTTCTAAACGAAGTTTGCCGGAGGTGAACAAAGGGGCCGCTGTTTCGAGCAGCGGCCCCTTGATTTGTGCGGTATGTGCTCGTGCGGTGTGCCTCTTTAGCGGCCAGGTGTTTCTGGGGCAGACGTGCCGTTATGAAAGCTCTCCGGCGGCCCCAGGTGCTCCCATTGGCAGCGCCAATGGCACCAGGCCCTCGCATAGGCTGCCGCTGTTGCAAGACAATTTTCTCCAGTACCACTCCGGGGTCGACCGCGTAGACTGCAAGCGTGTGGTATCCGGCAGTAGGAATCGTAATCGGAACAATCACATGTCGGACGCCGTCACTGACTGCCTTCGCCCAATCTTCATCGGTATTGTGCGCGAGCGCGTCCACGATTGTAGGTGTGGCCCCGTCCACGCTCACGGCAAAGCGCAAGCCACGTCCTGGAACGAAGTTAAGCGTGGGTGCGAGCAGGAAATCCGCCTGGAACATGCCCTGGTCCGCGTAATAGACGCGATACTCGAGCGCTGCTGAGTGCGCCGGGTCGGTGGCACTTTCAGCGTCAACCGGGAACAACGTCATTGCCGAAAGTGTTTCGCCGTAGCCGGGCAGCACCGTCCAGTGCAATGCACCCTCGCCCGCTGTGCGTGCAGTGTTGTGCTCGGCTTCCATGCTCAGCAGGCCATTCGCTTCTGCGAAGCCCTGGAGATTCGCGCGCGTGATCGTCGCCGACTTAACAGTGTGGACGCCGATCCCGTAGGCCGGCCCATTCTCCTGCGCGATGTGAATCACCGAGGCAGTCGTGCCCGCAGGCGCTTCGTCCCAATCGATGCTTACCTGCAGCGTTTGCTGCCCATCAAGGGTGCCGCTTGCCTGGCTCAGCTTGATCCATGGTGCATCGGCCTTTGCAGTCTAACCGTACGATCCGGTACCCATGTTGAAGAGTGTGAGCATGCGGGTCTGTTGGTTCAGGCTATCGAAGCCGGGCAGTGTGAGCGGGAAACCTCCGCCTCCGTTCAGCGCTAGTCGCGAACCCTCGACAGCCACGCCCATGCGCGGTGACCTGAGCGGCTGCACTTCATGCACGGCAGGCATGCTGTTGAGCGGGGGTTCGTTCCAGAACGTGTAGCCGATGTGGGTCTGGTCCATCATGTCGTTCCACTTGCCACCGAGCAGCGTATGGTTGTATTCGTCGGTGAGCGCAGCATCCTCGGCAAACAGTTGGCGCGCAGCATCATTGGCGCTCCTGCGGCCTTGCTCAGCCCAGAGATTGTTGCGTCCAGCCGCGATGTAGATCTGGTTTACCGTGGCTGAGGCTTCAATGGGATACGCGACAAGCTCGAAGTAAGCCGCGCGCGTCTCCGGCGGAAGTTGCTCGCCGAGGGCTTTCGCTTCCGCTGCAAGCGCCTTCCAGTCGGCCTCTACACGAGCTGCTTCGTTGTCGCGGACCAGGCTCCAGGTATCCGGTTCGATCTGCTCAGGTTTCCGCCGGCCGTTGTATTTTGTATAGGGCGCGAGCATGTCGGCGATCGCCTCAGCGTGCTCCGGCCCGAACTGCCGAGCGGCCTAGTCGCGGGTCCACGGCGCAATATCGTTCTGTGTAAGCGCCGTGCCGACGCGCGCCATATCGAGGAAAAACTCGATCGGCGTCTCCATCGGTTTCGGGTCACCTACATTGACGATCCAGGTTTTGCGCGCATCATAGTGGAGCGCGAGGTTCATCTGCTCCCAAACCTTTGGTGGAGGATAAGTGCCTAACCACTTATAGGAGCGCGGGCCGCCGACATAGTCGAAATGGTAGTAGATGCCGGCGCCCCCTGAACGCTTCTGCTCGGGAGGAGTGGGAAGCCGTCGAATGTTGCCCCAGTTGTCGTCGCACCATAGTAGGGTGACATCGTTGGGCACACGCATACCTCTCTCGTAGTAGCCCTGTACTTCCTTGTAGAGCGCCCACACCTAGGGGTCGCTTTTCAATGTGGGCGTCGCGTGATCGGCAAGGATGGTACGCTGGTCGGCAACAATCTTTCCAAGCAGAGCCACGTCGTCAGTTTCAGACATCGGCTTGTCACCATCGCCGCGCATTCCAAGCGTGATCGTGCTTTCGTAGCTGCCATTACGATCAATGCTCTTGGTCCAGAACTTCCGCAGCTCCGCGCTGTTGGTCGCATAGTTCCATTCGCCCGTACCGTGGCGCGCCCACTCCTGCTGGGCGCGAAGCATAGGCTTGTGGTGCGAAGTACCCATCACGATGCCATATTCGTCAGCGAGCTTTGGGTTGAGCGGATCGTCTTCATTGAAAGCGCTGTTCCAGATCGCAGGCCACAGATAGTTCGCGTGAAGACGCAGCGGCAGCTCAAAAGCTCGCTCGTAAAAGTCATGGTTGTAGCCGCCGTACGTCGCGTTCACCCACCCGGTGAGCGAAGGCGCTTCGTCATTCAGAAAGATGCCGCGATATTTCACGGCCGGCGAGTCGCTGATCCAGCTGCCCGTACAGGCATACACCATGTCACGATGCGGCGCGGGCACATCGGCCCACCAGTACCAGGGTGAAACGCCCAGCGCCTGGGACAGATCGCAAATGCCGAAGATCGTCCCGCGCTTGTCGCTGCCGGCGATCACGAGCGCACGCCCGATGCCGGGCGCGGGGTGCTCGACTACGGCGGTGGCGCTTGCCTCCCACTTACCCTCGATGGCACGCAAGTTGAGCTTGTGCGCCCGGATCAGTCGATCGATGAGCGGGCTGCGGCCCGGGGGTGCCGACCAGGATCACGTCCCCTTTACGCTGTGAAGGCGCGCACCCGAGCGGTGCGGCATGTCCGGTGACGCGGCCGCAATCGGCGGATAAACTGCCGGCTGCACGCCGCGCCCCGGGCCAGTCTGCGCCGTCCACGCACACCGGCACCGGCATGCCTGCGGCAACCAGCGGGAGCGCTCCGGGCGCTGGCGTGAACTGGATGTACTGCGGCCCTTCTGTGGCATGCGCGAGTAGCGGAATGCACCAAGCAGCGCCGCTGCAAGCTCGCGCGCAGTATCAAGCAGGTCTAGATTGCGCCTCGTCAACTATTGCTTCCGGTATGCGGGTGACGCGGGTCCGACACGTACATGTAGGTCTTCACCCAGTTCCACGGCGCACCGAATTCTGCCTTCCTGCCCGGTTGGACCGTGATCATCATGCCGTACGACATGCCTTCAGTGCGCACGTCATGATTGGCCCAGTCGGTCAAGTACATCAGGGGCCCATTCTCATCCATGCCTGCAGGGAACATGACGGACTGCGTCTGCGGGGTGCCATGGAAAAGCTGCGCGTAGGCCGCGTCAATCTTTGCTTCCACTTGCCGCGGCGTATGGCCGGCTTCTGCAAAGAGGTTGCGGTACTGGCCCGTGGCATACGCGCCACTGCCGTCCTCTGTATTAGGCTGTGCGACGCCGGTCACAGCGAAGCTGGCAAGCAGCAGGAGCGCGGCAGCCCTCAGGCGGCTCGATCCCGTGGGACTCCCAAACACATACGGCAGGGTGAGTAGCAATCCATTCTCCTGTCTAGCTCAACCATGTTGACCGATCCTGCGCTGGGTCAAGGTGCAAGCGCGGGCCGGCCATGGTTTCTGGTGCTGCGCCGTAAACGCATGGCAACATGGCTGCTCCCGCTGGTGCACTCCATGTACTCCATCCTGACTTTACCCCGGGCCGCAGAGACCTTAATGGGTTTTCAAAGCTGCCGATGCGGAGCTTAGTGCGTGTAGTTGGCCTTCAAAGTAAGGATCTCGTAGGGGTGAATGGAAACAGTGGCGACATTGCCGGCCAGCGGCACTGCCGCTCCATCCTGGTTTTCCATCAGATTGGTTACGGTCGCGCTTGTGGCTCCGGCCGGGAGCGTTACCTGGATTTGCCCACCTTGGCCTGCGCACTCGTACATGCGCAGGACCAGCGCGTTTGTATCTTCGGCCTTCTTCATCGCGGTCAGGATGACGTTGGGCGCAGAGACCGAGGCATAACTATGGCTGGCGGGCAGGGAGCCGGCGTGCGGGGCAACCTGCATCGCTGCCAGGGGATAGTTAAATTCATACCCGTGCTCGACCGTGTGTGCCTGCTTCCAGTCACCGGGGTGGGGATAGAGCGCATAGGTAAAGTGCTGCATGCCCTGGTCCGCTTCGGGGTCGGGGCTGGTTGGCGAGCGCAGCAGCGAAAGCCGCAGCAGGTTGCCGACGCCGTCGTAGCCATACTTGGCATTGTTGATCAGGCTGAAGCCGTGCTGCGAATCTCCTTCGTCGGCCCAGCGCAGAGCCGGTACTTCGAAGCGTGCTTTCTCATAGCTGTTGTTGCGGGTGGTGGGCCGCTCGATTGAACCGTAAGGTATTTCATAAGTCGCAGACTTGCTCGTGGCCGCGAGCGGAAACGCTGCCTTGAGCAGGATGTGGCGTTCGCGCCAATCTACATCCGTCGTCACGACGGCATGATCGGCTCCCGTGTAGAGAGCGATCTCCTGGGTGAATGTCGAGCTTTGCCACTTGCGCTGGATACGGATGGTAGCGCGCAATGGCGTATGCTCGACGAGCTGGACAGACTCGGCAGTGTCGAGCTTCGCCGGCGCTACGTCCAAGGTGCCCGGGTCGATGTTCCAGGCGTCGAAATCCTTGGGCTTATCTGTAAATGCTTGCAGCTCGTTCCCGCAACCGCCTGCAGCGATCGTTTCAAAGTTCGACTTCTTGTCGTACAGACTGGTAATACAGCCGGTCTGTTTATCCACCGTGAGCCGCAGGGCAGCGTTTTCGAGGGTTAGCCCGTCTGCCCTGATGTCGCTTGCGACGTTCTTTTTTCCGGCAACAACGTGGGCCAGTTCGTAACCCAGCGCCGGCACATCCTCCGCACGCACAAGCAGCGTGAACGTGTTGGTTCTTGGGTCGGACGAAAGAACCTGTGAAGGCAGTGTTCTGCCCTTGTCGTCGATCACGGAAACATCGCCTGCCGGCCCGGGCATCTGTACATCCAGCGTCACCACACCGGAGCGCTCCCATGCGAGCGGGTTCCACAGCAACACCGGAACGCCGGAGGCGGTCCTCGTGTCGACATCGGCGGCCAGCGTCTTGAGCGAGGCCGCGGAAATCTCGTTTGTTTCGCGCCTGACTACGTCGAAATCTTTTTGCGCCTCACGATAGATCACTCCGAGTCCGGAGCCGGCAGCCAGGTCGTGGAAGTCGTTAAAGGTGATCTTCTTCCAGGCATCCGTGAACTCCGCATCTGGATACCTGCTGCCGGCGAGCCACGCGAGTGACGCATATCTTTCCGCGTTCAGCGCCTGCTCCTCACTGTTGCGCATGTTGCGCTTGTGGCCGGCCTGAGTGGTGTAGACGCCGCGATGATATTCAAGGTACAGCTCGTCGTTCCACGTCGGGATACTGACCTGCCCGGCGGCCGCGGCGGCTGGGTAGGAATAACCGCTACCCAGGGTGGCGTAATTCCAGCTCTTCGATGCTGCAGCGATTTTCGGCCGGACATCCTTGAAGTAAGTGTCGGCAGTGCCGAACTGCATGTTGGGAATGACCTTGTCGGGCTCTGCCCAGTGCATGCCCTCGTCAAGGGTCGCGCGCGTGGGGCCGCCTCCATGGTCGCCCACGCCATACAGGTCCATGATCTCGAGCAGGCCGGGCGCCTGTTTGCGCGCGTTGGCAAGATCGATGGAGAGGCGGAGTGGATTGAGGCTTGCATTCCCGTAGTCGTGCGGGAAGTAGGTCAACACCTTGCTGCCGTCCGGCGACTGCCACCAGAAAAGCTTGAATGGAAGTTCGTGGGTATCGTTCCACGCCATCTTCTGCGTCACGAATGTATCGATTCCGGACTTGCTGTAGATCTGTGGAAGCTGCCAGTTATAGCCGAAGGAATCAGGATTCCAGCCGATATGGACATCGACCCCGTACTGCTTCTGGAAAAAGCGTTTGCCGATCAGGATAGAACGAACCAGAGATTCTCCGTCCGGCAGGTTCAGGTCCGGCTCGACCCACATACCACCGACGATCTCCCAACGGCCGGCCTGGAGGTCGTGCTTGATCTGATCGTTGAGGTCGGGATACTTTTCGGCGATCCACTCGTTGTATTGCGCCGCAGATTGCGTGTAGGTGTACTTCGGATACTCGTTCAGCAGCTGTGCAGCCGTGTCGAAAGTGCGGTGCACCACGTCGACGGTTTCGGTCCATGGCCACAGCCAGGCGGCATCGATGTGCGAGTTTCCCGTCTCGTGGAAGGTGGCCTGCTGCAACATGGGTCGGAGGGCTTCCATCTGCTGCTGCGCGGTGCGCAGCGATGCATCGAAGCGTTGCTGGCCTGGGCCTCCGGGGGTATTGAGCGCCCTGACGTCGACGGCGGCGACCGCCTTCTCGACAGTTGCGTGATCCGCGCCTGGATCCCTGGAGAGCGAAGGAATCAGCGCTTCGGCCGAGAGCACCTCGCTGCGCAGGTCCCCTGGATTGGGTCGGTTCTCCGGGTATTCGACGCGCAGGGTCGCGCGGCGGAAGCGTTTCGCGCTTGCGGTCTGCAGAAGCTTTACGGCAACAAGAATGCGCTCGCCGGGCTTGGCACTTTCGGTCAAAGTGACTGGCTCAAGATCAACACCAAGCGCGACCCGCCGGCCGTTGAGATAGATGATTTCCGGAACCGCCGAATCTGCCGAGGCCTGAAAACGCAATGAAATACGCGCGCCCGTCAGGTCGTATCCATGCACAGTTGGCGGGATCTCGACCCAGTGGCGATACCACGCTGCTTCTTTCGCCGCTTCGCTGTTGGGTTGCACCAGCTGCCAGCCTGCATCGTCCAACTCCACCGCCTCGCCATGGGCAAGGTCGCCCGCGTGGTAGCGCCAATCCGACGCTGAAAGTTCGTTCAGCTCCCCCAGCCGCTCGACCGTCACCCTTGATGCGGGAGACAGTGCCTGGAGCAACTGCTGCTGTTGCCGGGCCTGGTACTCCTGGTTGTTCACCTGGCCATGTCCTTGCACTGTGGCCAGTACCGCCATCCATGAGGCGGCCAGCGTTCTGCCTGCCCTCCCCCGTCCATGTTCCCGATGCTTCCAGGTCATCCTTCAGCTTCCTTGTCCCTATCTAGGGGTTTGTTCCCGGCGCCGCGGTTTGCAGACGCCGTGTGGTGGCCGATGTTGGTGGAACCTTCGTCCACGGTGTTCCAATATCCTCCCCCCGCAAGCGAAGCGCGCCCGGCGTCAAAACTGGTAGCGCAGGATGAACTGATCACTGACAAGTTATGGCATCAGGCGATCTATCCGTGCAGCGTGGAAAAGATCGGCGCGTGTGTTTCCATAACCACCAGTATCGGATTGTTATACGCCTCGCTTCGTTAGGATCCGGATGGGAGTGATGGCGCAGGTTCCGACCGCCACCCTGAGTTACTTCCCGCCGCGAACCTGCTGA
>CAXTEW010000071.1:0-11404 GCA_964243175.1 uncultured Acidobacteriaceae bacterium | reverse complement strand
GGGGAGACAAGGGGATTCCTACCCGCTTAACCTCGCCCCGGTGCCGCTGAGACCCGTTCCCGCCCCGTTCACCGCCGTCGAATTCCGCTTTCCTCCGTGTCGCCCGTATCGTTATCACTGGACAGAGTGTCCGGGCACGCATGAGAGCCCGGCCCGCGGAAGCAGCTCGGAGCGCACCCTGCTCCTGCATTTTTGTGTAGCAGCCCCCCTGCCTGGCAGCTGGGCACATCAGACTTCAGTACGACCGACGCAGCACAGTTCCAGACAATCTGTACCCTTCAGGAGCATTTTTCAACTATGCCGAAAGCCATTAAGTACGCCGAACGCACACTGACCATGGCCGCCCAGGGCGCGTGGACTGTCTTCGAAAAGCTCAACAGCATCAAGCCGAACGCCTCGTTTACGCCGCGCTGGTCGGATAAGCCGCTGCTGAAGAGCTACCAGAAGGAGAAGCCGCCGCTTGGCTGGCCGCGTACGACCGACTCGCTCTGCCCGCGCTGCGTCCCGGAGATCCGCCAGCAGATCCTCGATGGCAAGCTGCCGCACGAGATCCTGCTGAACGAAAAGGTCGGCGAGATCAAGGCGCAGATCATTGAGCGCGACGGCAAGATCCTGATGGTAAAGGACTGCCCCAAGCACGGCCACTTCGAAGACGTCATGTCGATCGACACCGAATTCTTCCGCCACCTGGAAGAGGTATTCCCCGGCCGCGACATCAAGGCGCACAACGATGAAGGCCTGCACAACCACGGCACCTCGACCGTGACCCACGGGCGCGGCTCGGTGCTGACCATCGATCTGACCAACCGCTGCAACATGATGTGCGACCCCTGCTTTATGGACGCGAACCAGGTCGGCTTTGTCCACGAGCTGACGTGGGACGAGATCAAGACCATGCTCGACAACGCGGTCACGATCAAGCCACGCCGTCAGATGTCCGTCCAGTTCTCTGGTGGTGAGCCGACCCTGTCGCCCTATTTCCTCGATGCGATTGCGTATGCCCGCAAGGTTGGTTACACCTCGGTACAGGCTGCAACAAACGGCATTGAATTTGCCAAGTCAAAGGAACTCTGCCGCGCTGCCGGCGAGGCCGGTCTTCGCTACGCGTACCTGCAGTTTGATGGCGTCGGCAATGCCGCGAACTCGCATCGCAAGCTGGGCAATGCATTTGACGTCAAGCTGCAGGCGATCCACAACCTGCATGAAGCTGGCGTCGATATCGTTCCCGTCACCTGCATCATCAACGGCATCAACAACGAGCAGGTCGGCCGCATCATCCAGTTCGCGCTCGATAACCCTAAGCGCATCAACTTCATCTCGTTTCAGCCGGTCTCGTTTACCGGCCGTGATGAGGATGTGACCGACGAGCGTCGCGAAGCGCAGCGCTACACCCTGAGCCACATGGCGCATGATGTGAAGAACCAGACCGGCCTCGGCGAGCCGACCCGCGACTGGTTCCCGATCTCGTTCATGTCGACCTTTTCGGACTGGGCCGACCTGGTGCATGGACCGAACCATGATTGGGGCCAGCTCTCCTGCGGCTGCCACCCGAACTGCGGTATCGGCATGGCACTGATGATCGACAAGGAAACCAAGGAAGCGGTACCGGTCACGGCGTTCCTGAATGCCGACCGCCTGGCCAAGGATGTCGCGAAGATCAATGACGCCGCACGTGGCAAGTGGCTGTCGATTATCGGCGTCACGCTGGCGCTGCTGCGCAACTATGATCCGACCAAGTCGCCGACCCACTTCAAGATCGTCGACCTGCTCTCGAAGTTCGACAAGTGCTTTGGCGCGACCGGCCGCTCCTATGGCAAGGTCACGGCGGACCGCACCATGCAGGATATCGAGAAGCGCCGCAACGATCGCTGGAACTTCCTGTTTATCGCGGGGATGTGGTTCCAGGATCTGTTCAACTACGATTTCCGCCGGACGGAGCAGTGCATTATTCCGTACGCGACGCAGGAAGGCGAGATCAGCTTCTGCGCATACAACACCGGTGTGGGCTGGCGCAATATCATCGAGAAGATGCATATGACTTCCACGCTTACCAAGTGGTATGAAGAGCATGGCCGTCACGAGATCTTCGCGGGCGGCAAGAATGTGGGTCTGGGTGATGCGCAGCACACGCTGGTGCTGAACCAGGAGCATGTGGACTCGGCTGCCAACGATACTTTCGAGAAGTCGGGTATTGCCAAGAATTCGCGTGAGGAAAAGATTCGTGCACGCGATGCCAAGATGAAGCTCGACGCCGAGAATGCGCGCATGGCCAAGCTCTACCGCGAGAACATCCTCGGGGAGAAGCCTGCGGAACCGGGCCTGATCTCGATCGGCTCGATTGCTCCCGCACCACGGCCGGTACCAGCAGTTCAGACGGAAAAGGCGGAAGAGACAGTAATGGGGGACTAATCTCCCATCACGTTTTACGCTTGCAGAAAAAGGCCACCCTCGCGGGTGGCCTTTTTTCTGGTTCCGAAGACGAGCCTGGCTCTAACCAAAGAGCCTGGCGAACAGCAGCTTCACGAACTCGGCAACCTGCAACGTGATCTCATTACCCGCGAGCCGATCGTGGTTGAAGAAACGCCTGCGGTGGAGGTGCCACTCAACAGGCCTTGGTTATAGCGTTGCGGCATGGCTCCCTTTGGCGCAGGGCAAACAGGTATTGTGCGCCGCCAAGGTCGCGCAAACAAAGAACAGGCCAGCAGGCGAGATCGCGTTATTGTGTCAGCATGTGTCGCCCGTCCATCCGCAGCCGCCGTACCCTGCTACAGTGCGTGGCATGGTGCGGGTGTCTTGTAGCCGTGGCAATGCTGCTTCGCTGGCATGGCCGCCAGTCAGGGCCTGCACAAACGACACGGTCCACGCCGCGCGCCTTCGCTTCCGCGGAGCCGGCTCGCATCGTGTGGGCCTGGGAAGAGCCCGAGGACCTGCGCATGCTGCCGCCGACCGTGGGTATCGCCTTCCTTGCCGAGACGATGCTGCTGGGCGCGCAGATCACCGTGCTGCCCAGGCATCAGCCACTCGAGTTGGCTGCAGGCGCCCCTGCGATGGCAGTGGTCCGCCTCGAAACGAGACCTGGATTCACCGGCATGCCATGGCTGCAGCAGCGCGTGGCGGCACGTCTGGCCGAGGCGGCGTACCAGCCTGGACTGCGGGCCCTGCAGGTCGACTTCGACGCGGCGGCTTCGCAGCAGGGTTTCTATGCGGGTGTGCTCCGAGCATTGCGCCCACAGATGCCGCCCGGTATGCCGCTCTCCATTACGGCTCTTGTGAGCTGGTGTGGCGCGCACTCCTGGCTGCACGGGCTCCCTGTTGATGAAGCCGTGCCGATGTTCTTCCGCATGGGCGGGCCACGCGCGCTGAGCGCGGCGGCAGGCGGCAGCTACAGGCTCGCAGAGCCGCTGTGCCTCGGCAGCCGCGGCGTGGCTACAGACGAGCCATGGCCACGAGAGCTCGCCACCCTCCCTCCCGCGACCCGTATCTACTTGTTTTCGCCCCGCCCATGGCAGCCCCGCCAGCTTGCCGCGGTGGCCGGCATGCCCACGCCATTGTTGGCCCAGGAACTCCGCCAATGAAACCATTAACGGAACAGTTTCCGAAGCGATTCATCGCACCATCGCTCCGCCGCCTGGCTATCTCCCTCCTTGCTCTCGCGATGTATGTCGCGGTGACCAATGCCTGCGGCCCGTTTTTCCGTGAGGCTGTGTTCGTCAACACGATGGGACCTGACGGCAGCTACGCGGCGTATGTCGGTGGCCGGCTCGGGGTGCCCCAGCCGGGCTACCGGATGCGTCACCTGGTGGTGGCTTACGACTGGCTGAACGGCAATGGGTTAAGCGCGGGTGAGCAGCAGCAGGCGCTCGCAGTGGATGCTTTTCTGAACCCTGCTCCCGGCAGTGCGCCTCCCCTCGACCCCGTAGCGGAGGCGTACGAAGCCTGGATCGCCGCGCACGCGGCATCCGGCGCGCCGGGCGGCAAGCAGCCACCAGCCTCGGTCCAGGCGACGCGTCCCGACACGCGCCGATCACTCGACAGCTTTGGCACGGAGCGCCTGTTGCCTGGCGAGCCCTACCAGTACTTCGGCAACTGTCTCGCGGATGCTTTCGCCACCGCGGCCACCACACTCGCTGCTCGCCGCGCCGAGCATGCGGCAGCGGCAGCGGCCATTGCGGACTGGGTGCAAGGGCAGGATGCGGTGTTCGCCAACTGTGACGGTCAGCGGCCCATGCTGCCGGATGCTGTGCCCGGGGATTCGCCCGTGTGGCTGAAGCAGGACCGGGCCTACCAGCGAGCCGCAGCCAGCTTTTACCAGACCGACTATGACGCAGCCATCGCCCAGCTGCAGGCAATCGCGGCGGATGCTGCGTCGCCATGGAACCACACGGCGCGGCTTGTGATGGCACGGGCGATGATTCGCCGCGCGACGGTCGGGCAAGGCTCCGAGTTATCTGCGGGCGCAGCGGCAGTTAGCGCTGCGCCGTATAGCCAGGAATGGCAGAACCTGCTGAACGCGTACCAACAGAATGTCGCCGCAAAGCGGACTGCGCGGCTTGCGGAGGCACAGCAGGCGCTGCAGGCCATTGTTGCGGACCCTGCAATGACCAGCATGCACCACTCGGCGCAGGGGCTGCTCGACTTCGTGGCATTGAAGCTGAACCCAGCAGCGCAGGCGCGCGTGCTGGAGCAGCGGCTTGCCGCGCCGGCGCGGTCGCAGACGCCGGGCGTGTTCCGGCAGGCCTTGATCGACATTCGCTACTACCCGCAGGGTGCTGAGCCCGAGTTGCCGCCTTCATCCTCGTTGCAACCGCACCCGACCCAGTCCGCCGAGCCCGGCGCCGGGACAGGGCTGCTGGCCTGGGTGCGCGCGATGTTTGCCGCTGTACATCCTGTCGAAGGCGGACCCGGTTCCTCGGTGATCGACGACCAGGAGCTGGCCGCCGAGGCGCGACGCAAGGTGCAGGCGAGGGACAATGCGCTGGCAGGCTGGCGCGGCACCCACGCGACCCCGTGGCTGCTGGCAGCCCTGGCAACCTCTGACCCGGGTGACCCGGCTGTCCCTGGATTAGTGCAAGCCGCGAGCGCACTGCCCGCTCACTCGCCTGGCACAACGGCTGCGACTTACTACCGGCTCCGCTTCGCGCCGGACCAGCAAGCCGCCCGCGCGGAACTCAGCCGGTTGCTACCCACGTTTGCGCGCACGGAGTCGCGTTCGACGATCAACCTGTTCCTGATGCTTCGCCAGCAAAGCGCACCGACCCTGCACGCATTTCTCAGTGACGCTGGAACCATTCCAGCAGGCGACTCGGATGAGGACGAGGACGCGGTCAGCCCGCTCGACACCAAGCCCACGGATGGCCTGTGTCATCTGCATGGAGGGGAGTCGGAGACGCAGCTGTTTGATCACGTCGCGGCGACGATACTGAATACACGCATGCCCCTGCGCCTGCTTGCCGAGGCCGCGGCGAGTGACGCACTGCCTCTGAATCTGCGCTTCCAGGTCGCGCAGGCTGCGTGGACCCGCGCGGTGCTGCTTGGGCAGCCTGCAATTGCGAAAAGGATGTCGCCGCTGCTCATTGGTTGTTACCTCGCGTGGCAGCCTGTGCTGGCGAAGTACGACGATGCCGCGGACGCCACGGATCGAGAAGCAAATGGCCTGCTGGCCTTGATGCGCTTCGCTTCGACTGAGCCGATGGTGCGCGAAGGGGCGCAGCGCCCGGAAGGCTTCGCGACTTACAGCAGATACCGTGATAACTGGTGGCTGGAGAGCCGTGCCCGACGTTCCGTTGCCAGTACCCCTTCCGCCAGCGGCTACTACGTGCTGGGCCGCTTTTTCGGCACGCTGCCTGCGTCCGGGGCCGAGCTGCCGGACCCGCCGTTTCTTACCGCAGCTGATCAGGACCAGGCCAGCTCTGAGATAGCAGCGCTGCGCAGGATTCCATGCTCATCCGATTATTTCGCCGCGGCTGCTCTGCGTTGGCAGCAAGTTCATCCGACTGACCCACGCACCCCTGACATCCTCGGCTACGCCGAGCGAGCCGTGCGCGCAGGCTGCCACACCGACGCCACCAGCACACTGAATCACCAGCTATTTACGGTTGTGCAGACGCGCTACTCGAAGAGTGAGTGGGCGGCAAAGTACAAGACGTGGGAGTAGCCTACGCGCGTAATGAACAGGGGGAATGGCCTGCTCGTCACGAGCGGTCGTGAGCCGCCCAGCGCCTCCGCTGCTTGAGGGCCAGGCAATGCGTAGCAGCGGCGACGTAGAATGCTCGGCAAGATGGATTCGGCTGCCCGGCGGCGACAGCGCATATGCCGGAGCTGCATCCCAGGAGAAACCCTTGCGCGCTGCCCGTAAATACACCCTTTCTGCGATGGGCCTGCTGGCCCTTCTCATCTTCCTGATCGCGCCACGTATCCATGCCCAGGCTGCGCCGAACAACCTCCTGCCGCCTGCTCCGCATGCCAAGCAGATCCATCTCAAGCATGTACTCGTCATTGGCCAGACCAGAGGCTATGAGCACGATTCTGTCTCGCCCACCATGGCGGCCATTTACACCATGGGCAAAGAGAGCGGACTCTGGGATACGACCATACGTACCGACACAGAACTGATCACCAAGAAAGACCTGCCACTGAACGCGAAGAATTTGAACTACTTTGATGTGCTTGTCTTCGCCAGCACCACTGGCGAGATGGATCTGAGCGCGAGTCAGAAGCAGGACATGCTGTCCTTTATCAAGGAAGACGGCAAAGGGTTTGTCGGCGTCCATGCGGCACTCGACACGAATTACACCTGGCCCGAGTACGGCGAGATGATTGGAGGCTGGTTTGACCAGCATCCGTGGATGACCTTCAACGCGCCGATAATCAACGAGGCCCCCGACTTCCCAGCGGTTCGCCACTTACCCCACGAGTTTGTGAAGTACGACGAAATCTACCAGCCGAAAAGCTGGTCGCGCAGCAATGTCAATGTACTACTGAGCCTGAACCCGGGCCGGCTTGACTATGCGAACAATCCCAAGATCCATCGGGCCGACCACGATTTTCCCGTGGCGTGGAGCAAGATGTACGGCAAGGGCCGCGTGTTCTATTCCACGCTGGGCCACACGGAAGAGTCCTGGGAGGATCCGGATATTCGGACCATGTACTTCGAAGCGATCAAGTGGTCGCTCGGCTTGACAGACGGGAGCACGTTGTCTCACCCCCGGCCTGCTGCAGCAGGCGAGGTCAAGTAGCTCTGGCAGCGTGCCGCCGTGTAGCCCGTATGCCCGGATACAAGAGAAAGGCCGCTCCCGTAATCACCGGAGCGGCCTTTCTCTGACTTACACCGGCCGCTGCTACTCCGCGCCCTTCAGCCCGGCCGTGATCATCGGCAGACCGGTCGCCGGCCAGTGGCTCACCGCTGCATCCACGTTGTTGTCCAGTGCGTTATCTGCGTTGTTGACGGCGCTGAGACTGACGTTCCAGCCATCGAGAACAACAAGCGGCATAGCGCCCTTCAGATCAGCTAGCGCCGCATCCACCGTGATGGTGCGTGATTCCCCCGGTGCCAGTGACACGTAGTTGTCGCTGTAGAAGACCGGCAGCACGCGATCCGTGGAGCCCTTCCTGCGCAGCTGCAGATGCGCCATCAGTGCCATGCCCGCGCCCGGGTTGGTCAGTGTTACATCGAGCAGCATACGGCCGTTTGCATCATGCCGTGTTGCGCTGGCTTGTAACTGCACGGTTGGCATCTGCTCCAGTGGAGACAGGTCCTCACCCTGCGAAAGGTTCGCCTTCCAGTACAGGTTGCGTGACAGCACTTTGCCGTCGGCCCCGCGTAGCTCGAGCTTGACAAAGTAGACCGCTGACAATCCCTTTGCCATGGGAACTTCACCGAGGTCGGTTGCCGCATCGACCGGCGCACTTACCGGGAAGTCCTGCTCCAGGGCTGACCTGCCATTCATATTCAGCAATGAAAGGTGCGCGGTGGCACCAGTGACTGCGGTCGGCGTGTTATTGATCACCTGCAGCATGCGGTTGGATTCGTCCATTTGAATGTGGACAGGCTCCGCGGCGGACTCGACAGCAAACAATGAGGAGTTAGGCTCCATGTCGTAGTGGTAGAGCTGCCAGACAAAGCTGGGCTGTGCGGGGTGGCTCATCCAGGTAAGGATGCCAGTGTACGGTGCAAACAGCTTGGCATTGCGCCCCTCGTACATGGCACGAAAGGCTTCGTAGTTCATGAGTTGGGCCTTCCGTACAAAGTCGGCCAGGTTGACGATACGGCCGTAGCGCCCGGCCAGCACATACGGGTAGGTATCCCCGTGCTGTGCACCCTTGGCAAGATCGTGCTCGGCCCAGTCATCGTTGATAACTTCCCAATCCTTCTCCGGCATCATGCCGTGTACTGATTCGAGCGTCGGGACAGACACACTGCCGGTTTCCGTCTTGAACGGAGCGTCATACACGTAGTAAGCCCGGGGCTCGCGCCAGTAGTAGGGACCGTGGGACACGACACCACGCCCGGCGGTAGAGCTCGGCTGGTACAGCCGCACCGGGTCCAGCTCCGGGATCATCGCGCGGAGCGCGGTATCAATCTCCTTGGGCGGGTAGCCTTCGTTGCGCGCACACCATAGCGCGATCGATGGGTGATTGCGGAACTGCAGGATCTTGTCGTGAACATTGGCGAGATAGGTTTCGAGATCGTCCGGATTGGGTCCGTCACTCGGGTTGGGCTGGAAAAACTCATCCCACACCAGAATGCCGTACTTATCGCACATCGCGTAGAAGTCTTCGCTCGTACTCTGGCCTACCCAGTTACGGATCATGTTGAGGTGGGCCATCTGATGCATGTGGATCTCGGCATCGAGACGTTCGGGTGGGATCCGCTTGAGCCCTTCATCCAGTCCCCAGTCGCCGCCGCGCATGAAGATTTTCACGCCATTCACTGAAATGGTCAGCGCGTCGGAGTCCGGGGCGTCCTGGCCTTTGGGCACAGGGGGCGCGCCGGGCGCCTCGTAGGTGATCTTGCGGATACCGAAGGTTGTGTCCTTCGCATCCGAGTCCCGCTTGCCCTGGGTGAAATGCAGGTGCAGCGTGTACAGGTTCTGCGGACCGTAACCATTCGGCCACCACAGCTTCGGATTCTGCACATGCAGAGCACTGGTCGTCGCCGGTTCAAACGCAACTTCCTGCTTGCTGTTCGGTGCCAGCGTCACGGCCTTGCTGAAGCGCACATCACCGAAGCTACCCTCGAGCACGCCCCGCTGGGCTTTGGCGGTGGTGTTCCGAAGCGTGGCCTTCACCGTGACGTCGGCAGAGTCAAGCTTCGGCAGCGGCAGATCTGTTGTTACCAGCGGATCGTCAATTGCAACCGGGCCGGTGGCAGACAGCCAGACTTTCTGCCACAAGCCTGTATCGCGGTCGCGAATGGCCGGCAACCAGTCCCAGCCGATCGTTGAAAGAAAGGTTGGTCCATCGACGGCAGTAATGCCGCCATTCTTACCGAGTCCATTCGCGATGGTGTGTTCGTGTGGATCGCCGGGGTGCGGCTGGGGCGAAACCTTGACCGCGAGTACTGCCGTCTCGCCCGGCTTGACCAGGCTGGTGACGTCAAAGCGACCGCGAATAAACGCGCCGTGGATCGCCCCGATCTGCACACCGTTGACCCAGACTTCCGAAGCAAAGTTCGCCCCGTCGAAATGCAGAGCGACCTGCTGGTGCGCGTAGGTACGCGGCACGGTAAACACCGTGCGATACCAGTAGGGCGTCTTGTTCAGACTTTCCGGGATACGCGTGGCGCGGTTGTTCTCGCCGTACAGCGGCTCAGGGTACACGCCGTCGTTGACCAGGCTCGTCAGCACCGTACCCGGAACCGTAGCTCCCAGCCAGCCGGTCGGCTGGTATGCGCCGGCGGAGATTGCGGCGCCCCCCTCTGTCACCTTGACGCTGTCCTGCAATTGCCATCCGGTGTTCAGCTCGATCGGGCTTGGCAGTGTCGCCGCATGCATCGTCGATACCACGCTGGCGGCAGCGATCATCGCTGCCATGCGGGTGTAACTCCGTTTCCTCTGGTTCCGCAATGATTTCTCTCCTGGACCGAGGCCTGGGCCCGGGCCGTTCATGCCGCTGGGCAGTTACACCCAGGCGCTGGCGGCACGACCAAGCATAGGGAAGCAGGCGCATAGGCTGCAACTCTTCTCTCACCTGGTGCGCACGCACTGCTTCGCCGGCCGTAATCCCGGCGCCAACCGGAGTGGACGCTTCGAAGTCGATGCGGGCTGACAGGCCACCGGCATCTGTCCGGAAGTGACCTGCCGCATACCCACGAGGGAATGTGTGCGCCTACCGGCTGCTTCCCCCGTCCTCTGCCGGCAGCATCTGGTAACTGACAAAGGCGAGTCGCTGACTGTCAGGCGCCCACGACGGTACATTGATCGTGCCCGAGCCGCCCACCAGGTTCACCAGGACCCGGACTTTTCTGTCACTGAGCGACATGAGACGGAGAGCGATGTCTCGATTGACAGGGTGCCCGGTCGTGCCCGCCTCGTAGCTGAGGAAGACCATCGACTTGCCGTCGGGTGAGATGTGCGGAGTCCAGTTGGGGAGATTATCAAAGGTAAGCTGTTCTGCGCCGCTACCATCCAAGCGCATGCGCCAGATCTGCATCGCACCGCTTTGGTCGGAATTGAAGTAGATGTACTGGCCATCCGGCGACGCATCCGGGTCATCGCTAATGCCGGTGCCGGTGGTGAGCGCTCGCTCTTCGCCACCCTCCATCGGGATCGCGTAGATGTTGCCTCCGCCATGGTTCGGACGAGTGAAGATGATCGTGCGGCTATCTGCTGACCAGCTGTGAAAGTAGGAATCAGGATGTTCCGTCACGACCCGTGGCGTCCCGCCGCCTGCCGGCACCACGTAGACGCGCGACTCCGGCTTTCCCGGCATACTGCAACTGATGGCGAGCCACTTGCCATCGGGAGAGAGCCCGTGGCTCCCATTGCAGCGGCTCGCCTCACCGATAGCAACGGCAACGGGGGTGCCTCCACCCGCCGGAATTTTCATGATGCCGCCATCCTGATTGAAAAGCAGGGAAGCACCGTCCCTGGTCCAGTTAGGAGCTTCAAAGCGTCCGCGCGCCGTGTATGCCACGTTTGCCATGCGCGCATTGTCATCGATAGCAATGGTCTGCAGCGTGCTGTAAAGCGCTAGGTCCCGGCTCGCCGGGGGTTGCAGCGGCTGCAGCTCCACATGGGTGAACGTCGCTTTCTCGACCACTGCCGGGTTGTGCGCGGACACGCCGATGCCTGCATAAAACGGCTCGGCCAGGTGCAGCTTGATGGACGCGCCCACCTGGTGCAGGGCTTCGCCATGATTGCTGAGAAAGATGGTGATGACATCGCCCCGCTTTTCAAGCCGCACT
>CAXTEW010000070.1:0-11546 GCA_964243175.1 uncultured Acidobacteriaceae bacterium | reverse complement strand
CCTGGAGCCGGATATCGCAAAGCATGTGATCACCGTGGCTGATCAGCCGCCGTCACTCACCACACCGGCCCCGAAAACTGCGAAACCTAACGCTTCTGCGACGAAGCAGGCAGCGAAGAAGCTGGCGACCAAGAAGCCAGGGGAGTAGGGACTGCGCCACCTGCCACGAAGTGGCCGCAAACCGCGCAGGCGGTCCTGTCCTGCAAATAGAAAAGAGGAGCCGTGAGGCTCCTCTTTTTTTGCTAGTCGCGAAGTAGTTAAAACTCTTCGTGGAACGCGACCTCACCCTCGACCGCGACCTGGTACGCAGACACGCGGCGCTCGAAGAAGTTGGTCAACTCCTGCACATCCTGCAGGTCCATGAACGGGAAAGGATTGTGCGAGCCGAACACCTTCTGCATGCCGAGGCGCTCGAGCCGCTGGTCCGCGACATACTGCAGATACTCGCGCATATCCCGTGTTGAGAGCCCGGCCACGCCGCCTTCCAGCAGGTCCTCCGAGAACTGCAGTTCGGCATCGACAGCCTCGCGCATCATCTGTGTCACCTGCTGTTGCATACGCGCGTCAAACATGCCCGGGTGCTGCTCGCGGACCGTGTTGACTACTTCGAACGCAAACTCCAGGTGCGCGCTTTCGTCGCGGAAGACCCAGTTTGTACCCGCGGCCAGGCCATGCAGCATCCCGCGCGAACGGAAGAAGTACACATAGGCAAACGCCGCGAAGAAGAACAACCCTTCGATGCAGCCGGCGAAGCAGATCAGGTTCAGCAGGAACTGCCGGCGATGCTCATCGGTCTCGAGCGTGTCCAGCTTCTCGATCGAATCCATCCACTTGGTGCAGAAATCTGCTTTCCGCGAGATAGAAGGGATGTTATCGACCGCTGCAAACGCCGCATTCCGCTCGGAGGGTTCAGGGATGTAGTTATCCAGCAGCGTGAGATAAAACTGCACGTGCACTGCTTCCTCGTACAGCTGGCGCGACAGGTACAGCCGCGCTTCCGGCGAGTTGATGTGCTTGTACAGGTTCAGCACCAGGTTGTTGGAAACGATCGAGTCACCCGTCGCAAAGAAAGCCACCAGACGCTGGATCACGTGCACCTCGGCCGGCGTCAGGCGCTGCTTCAGGTCGACGAGGTCGGTAGAGAAATCAATCTCCTCCACGGTCCAGGTGTTTTTGATGCCATCCTTGAACATTTCAAAGAAGGTCGGGTACTTCATCGGACGCAGGGTCAGGCACATTCCCGGGTCAAGAATAGAATCAGGTACATCCACAGAAGACGACATAAGCAACTCTCCTTGTTACAAATCAATAAAGCCTTAGGGCCGCGCGACTGACGGAGTGCCCTAACGACTGGCAATCACTTCGTTGTGCCTCGTTCATCGGGTGCCCCACATCTCGCTCTTGAGATGTGGGACCACACTCTCGTTAGAACCTACTGGCACGCATCGCACGACTCAGGATTATCCAGCGAGCAAGCCACCGCATCCACGACCGTCGTAGCCTTGGCCGCCACATTCCCCTGCGCAGCCTGCCCCACAGTAGTCTTCGCAATCCGCGTCGCCGGACGCGAGCGCAGGTAGTAAGTCGTCTTGACCCCCGCCTTCCACGCATACATGTACATCGACGACAACCGGCCAATGTTCGGCGACTCGGCAAACAGGTTCAGCGACTGCGACTGGTCGATCCACGCCCCACGCGCCGCACCCATATCGATAATGGCGCGCATCGGCAGCTCCCACACCGTGCGGTACTTCAAGCGCACATCGTCCGGCAGTTCCGTCAACCCCTGCACGCTGCCTTCCGCCATCTTGATGCGGGTGCGTACATCCTCATTCCAGATGCCGCGTTCCTTTAACTCCTCGACCAGGTAGCGGTTGATCTGCAGGAACTCGCCCGAAAGCGTTTCCCGCTTGAACAGGTTTGAGATCTGCGGCTCAATGCACTCGTAACAGCCTACGATCGATGCAATCGTTGCCGTCGGCGCGATAGCAATCAGCAGCGAGTTGCGCAGCCCATGCTTGCGGATGCGATCCTTCAGGACAGACCAGCGGGCCAGGTCCTTCGGCTGCACATTCCATAAGTCATACTGCAGGTGGCCTTCTGCCGCGCGGGTATCTGCAAACGCCGGATGCGGACCGTTCTTCTCCGCCAGGTCGCATGAAGCCACCAGCGCGTGATAGTAAATCTCCTCCTGGATCCGCGTCGAAAGCTCTCGTGCTTCGACCGAGTCAAATGCCAGCCCCAGCTGGAAGAACACGTCCTGCAGGCCCATCACACCCAGGCCTACCGGGCGCCACTGCGAGTTCGACCCCGAAGCCTGAGGCACCGGGTAGTAATTAATGTCGATGACGCGATCGAGCATCGGCACCGCCAGCCGCACCGTCTGCGCCAGCTTCTCGAAATCAAAGTGGCCGTTCGTGACGTGGCGCGCCAGGTTCACCGAGCCAAGATTGCACACCGCCGTCTGCTCGCTCGATGTCACTTCCGTGATCTCGGTGCACAGGTTCGACAGGTGCACCACGTTGCCCGGCTTCGCCGTCTGGTTGCAGCGCAGGTTGGTCGTGTCCTTGAACGTCATCCAGCCATTGCCGGTCTCGGCTAGCGTGCGCATCATGCGCGCATACAGGTCTCGCGCCTTCACCACGCGCACAGCCAGCCCTTCGCGCTCCGCCGCCTCGTAGGCCGCGTCAAAGTCGGCGCCGAATAAGTCAGTAAGGTGCGGTACCACCTTCGGATCAAACAGAGACCAGTTTTCGCCGGCATCCGCACGCCGCATAAACAGGTCAGGGATCCAGTTGGCGGTGTTCAGGTTATAGGTGCGCCGCGCATTGTCCCCGGTGTTATCACGCAGCTCCAGAAACGATTCCACATCCGCATGCCAGGGCTCGAGGTACACACACGCCGCGCCCTTCCGCTTGCCGCCCTGGTTCACGGCCGCAACCGATGCATCGAGCGTCCGCAGCCACGGCACAATGCCGTTCGACAGCCCATTCGTCGCGCGGATCAGCGAGCCCTCGGATCGCACCCGGTGAAACGCCAGCCCGATGCCGCCCGAAAACTTCGACAGCAGCGCCACCTGCTTATAGGTGTCGTAGATCGCGTCCAGCGAGTCGGCGGGCGAGTCGATCAGGTAGCAGCTCGACATCTGCGGGTGCTTGGTGCCGGAGTTGAACAAGGTCGGCGACGACGGCATGTAATCATGGGCGGCCAGCAGCTTGTAGAACGGGATCGCCTCATTCACCGTCAGCGCCAGGCCGCAGGCCACGCGCAGGAAGAAGTATTGCGGCGTCTCGATCACCTTGCGGGTAATGGGGTGGCGCAGCAGGTAGCGGTCGTACACGGTGCGCAGGCCGAAGTACTCGAACCGATCCGAGAACCCCTCCTCAATCGAGTTATTCAGCTTGCGGGCATTGTTGCGCACAAACTCGACCGCTGCTTCACCGATCAGGCCCTGCTCATACCCCAGTTCGATCGACTGAGAGAACGAGTAGATATTCTGCCCGGCGACTTCCTTCAGGACTGTTGCATGCAGCAGCCGCGCCGCCAGCTTCGAGTACTCCGGCTCTTCCGCGATCAGCGCCGCCGAGGTCTGGATCGAAATTGAATCCAGCTCCCGCGTGGTCGCCCCGTTGAACAGGCCGCCGATTGTCTTCGAGGCCACCCGCATCGGGTCAATGTGCGACAGGCCATGCGCCGAGCGCTGCACCGCCTTCACAATCTTGTTCACGTCCACTGGCTCAAGCGAGCCATTGCGCTTGCGCACCTGCATCTGTGGCGGCGCTTCAGGGAGTGGGAAATCGGGAATAACGTCGGCGAGCGTGGTCTGCATGTCAGCCAAATTGGTCTCTTTCTCGTTGCGCCGGGCTGCCCGCCCCGCGCGGTTGTGGTTGCGATCGGTGGTTCTCTACCGCCTTCCGTGCAGGAAGGCTGCGACACATCCGGCAAAGCGCCGACACAGGTGTATGTGTGCGCTCATCTAAAGTTCCCCCACTATATCTTGTGTGTTCGCCAGCAGGGAACCCAACCCGCTGTGGAAAAGGCCGTCCCAATTGGAAAAACTTCACGCCGCGGTACTGTCGTCACTTTCTACTTTTCTTCGCCTTTTGTCCAGCGGAATTTTGCCTGACAACGCATCCAAGCGCCCATGGACACGTGGAAAGAACGCACCTTGATCCTGGGACTTTCCGCCACAGCCGGCTCACTGGATAGCTGGAGCTACTTCGGCCTGGCGCACGTGTTCATCGCGAATATGACGGGCAACACCATCATGCTGGGCTACTCGCTCGCCACCCGCGACTGGGTCCGCGCCAGCGGCGCCGCCGAAGCCATCGCCTGCTACGCGGGCGGCGTGTACGCAGGCACATTGCTGAGCCGCTCCGTGCGCAGCCAGGCCGTGCCCGCTGCCCCGGAGGGCTCCGTCGTGTGGCCGCAGCGTGTCAGCCTCATCCTTGCCCTGGAGCTCCTGCTCGTGCTTCTGGCCGCTAGCCTGTCCGCGTCCGCGCTCGCCGCACAGGATGGCCTGCGGGCCCACGCGCTGGTCGGCATCGGTGCCGTGGCCATCGGGGTGCAAAGTGCCGCCATCGCTTCGCTCAAGCTCCCCGGCATCGTCACGACGTACATCACCGGTACCTGGACGACCCTGGTCAGCGGTACGGCCCTCCGCCTTGCCGGCGAAAAGGAGGCCCGCGGTAATGGCCGCGAGCAGCAACTCCTCCTCCAGGCAATCGTCCTGCTTACCTATGGCTCTTCTGCCGCGGGCGCCGGCCTGGTAATGCGTCTGGCAGGCCGCGGCGCCATGGGCTGGCTGCCCGCAGCCCTGCTGACGCTGGTCGTTCTTGGCGCCTTTGCCTGGAAGAACGGCCCGAGGATGGTCCAGAAGTCCTCCTGAGAAGCACAGGCTCCACTTCCAGTGTCATCCTGAGCGAAGCCGAAGGACCTGCGGTTGACCTTTACTACCAACAGCCAGCGCAGACCGCCTGCTCGGCTGGAGGCCACTTCGTGGCGCGTACTCGAAAGGTGTCATCCTGAGCGAAGCCGAAGGATCTGCTTTCGCCCTCGCCGAAGGCGCACCAGCCCCACCGCAGGTGGTCAGGCCGCTTTGACATAGGTGCGGCGCACCCGCTTCATCCCGTCCGCGAACCGGACCAGCAGGTTCTCCCCATCGATGCCCATCACGTGCCCGCTGCCAAACCTCGGGTGCCGTACCATGTCTCCCTCGCGGAACCCGAAGCCATCCCGCACCGGCAGCGTCTCCGGCGCGGTGGTCGCAACCACCCCGACCGCCGTGTCGATTGCCGTCACCTTCTGCACCTCGTCCCGCACGCTGCGCGGCAGTTCGTCTGCATGGCGAAAGCCGGAGCCTGCGCTCGAGTCGACACAGTTGTCACATTCGCCGCAGGCGTCTCCCGGGTCCGCTTCGAAGTATTGCCGCAGCAGCTGCTTGCGACACTCCGGGCTTTCCGCGTAGCGCATCATTTCGCCCAGGCGCTTCGTGTCCTCTTCACCGCGCTGCTGAAAGTCTTCTATCAGTGCTTCCAGCTCGGGGCCGGAAAGGTTCTTCCCGCTGCCCGAGTAGCCGCGCGCTGTCCGCCGCACCAGCCCCGCAGCCTTCAAAATGTAGAGGATCGCCTGCACCCGCTTGACCGCCATGCCGGTCCGCTCGGCGATGACCGGCGCATGGCTCGGTACCTCCAGCGCCCCCAGCACCACATCCAGCTCGTGCAGGCGCGGGTAGCGGCCGAGTAGGAAGAAGCGCTGGATCCTACGGTCTTCCAGCCGGTACAGCAGCACTGCCGTCGCCGGTTTACCATCCCTGCCGGCGCGGCCCGCCTCCTGGTAGTAGCTTTCGAGCGAATCAGGAAACTCGTAGTGATACACAAACCGGATGTCCGGCTTGTTGATCCCCATCCCGAACGCCTTGGTCGCAATCAACACCTTGTACTCGCCGGCCATAAAGCGCGACTGCACCGCGGCCCGCTCCTTCGGCGGCAGCTTGCCGTGGTATCGGCCAACCGACACATCGTTGTCCCGCAGCCACTCAAACAGCTCGTTGGCTGTTTTCACACTCGCCGTGTAGATGATCCCCGTTCCTTCCTGCTCGGCAAGCAGCTCGGCAATCTTTCTGCGCTTGGCCTCGTCATTCACCGTGTGCTGCACAGAGAACGTCAGGTTTTCACGCTCGATCCCGGTATTGACGATGACCGGATCCTTGATCCGTAACTGCTGCAGGATTTCGTCGACGCTGCTGCGGCTGGCCGTGGCCGTCAGCAGGATCACCGGCGGATTGCCCAGCTGTTGCCGTGCCTCGCCCAGACCCATGTAGGCCGGACGAAAGTCGTGGCCCCACTGCGCAATCAGGTGCGCCTCGTCGATTGCCAGCAGGCTTACACCGCTCCCCTTCAGCGTCTTCATGAAGTCGGTGTTTTCCAGCCGCTCCGGCGTTACGTACAGCAGTTGTGGAATGCTCTTGCCGATATGCTCTTTCACTTCCTGCTGCTGCGCCGCGCTCAGGGTCGAATCCAGTTTCTCCACCGCGATCTCTGCCTCCGCGGCTTTCTCCTGCTGGTCCTGCATCAGCGCGATCAGCGGCGACACCACCACGACAGGCTTGCCTAGAAATAACGCCGGCAGCTGGTAGCACAGGCTCTTGCCTGAGCCCGTGGGCATTAGCGCGAGTACGTCGCGGCCCCTAAATACGGCTTCCAGCACTTCGCGCTGGCCCGGCCGCAGCCGTGTCACGCCAAACCGTTCCTTCGCCACGGCATGCAGCTGCTCCCACGGAACAGCGCCTGCTGCTCTCCGGCCCGGAGGTTTGCGGGCGCCCGCCTCGCTGGTCAAGGCTTGCCCTGCAGCAGCAGCATCCGGGTTCTGGGTGGGGTGGGCGGGGGCAGGGCGGCGGGCTCTCATTCCAGCATTTGGATGCCCCATGTTTTCCCCGCGACACGCCGGTGCAGAGCACGTCCCGCCGGATCAACATCGGTCAGGAGAGATAAACCTGCGCCGATCGGACACGGGAGCGGAGCCCTCCTGGCACCCGAATTCCGCCGATCCCGCTCGGGCCTTGGCGGGCAGTCTGGCGCAGGGGCTTCGATGTCTCCACGGTGGCACTCTGCACGTGGCTACCATGCCAGGCGCACGCCGGCATGCTGCACACAGTTAGTAACTACAGGCGAGTGACTGTACGAAAAGTAACAATCCTATCGGTAACCACAAACAGCAGCAGGCCGTCCTTCGCGGGCATCACACAAGGGCCTACCTGATTCAATGCGGGCGGATACGGGCGAATCGCAGCGGAGGAGAGTGCAGCGCATGATCGAAAGACCCCCAATGTTCCGGCAGGACTCCGCAGCCGACCCCGAGCAAGCATCCTCCCCGGTCGCCGGGGATCTCGACCTCGCATCCTGCGATCGTGAGCCGATCCACATCCCGGGCAGTATCCAGCCCCACGGCTTCCTGCTCTCGCTCGATGAGGCGAGCCGCGTCGCGGTGGGCAGCAGCACGGCGGCCAGCTACCTGGGCCTGGACCTCGCGACGATCTTCTCCCGGTCGCTGCCTGAGCTGCTCGGCGAGGTAGCCGCCGCCCGGATCCTGTCTGACCTCGCACTGGAGCCGCTTACCGCCGCGACCCGCCTGCTGAGCAGCGTCACCCTGCATCCCGGCAGCGCGGCGCCCGCACACTTTGAAGTCATCGCCTACCAGGCAGACAGCCTCGCGGGACCGCGCACCACCCTGGAGTTTGAACTGGCGTCGGAACCAGCGGATGTTGAGAGCATTAACTCCCGCCTCTACAACTTCATCGCGTCGATCCGGCGGATGAGCCAGACGGCCGAGATCTGCCAGGCAGCCGTGGAAGAGATCCTGGCGCTTACCCGCTGTGACCGGATCGTTCTCTACCGCTTTGACGGGGAGGGACACGGCCTGGTGCTGGCGGAAACACTGGCTCACGAGCAGCTTGCGTCCTATCTGGGACTTCGCTTTCCTGCTTCGGACGTACCAGCCCAGGCTCGCCGCATGTACCTAAAAAACCGCGTCCGCATCGTCCCCGACGTTGATTACGAACCCTCGCCATTGCTGACCGCACAAGGCCCGGCGCCCGCGATGGATCTATCCAGTTCCATCCTGCGCAGCGTCTCGCCGATCCACCGGCAGTACATGCGCAACATGGGTACCGCCTGTTCCATGTCGATCTCCATCATCATTGAGGAGCAGCTCTGGGGGCTGGTCTCCTGCCATCACCAGCAGCCCCGGTATGTGCCA
This sequence comes from uncultured Acidobacteriaceae bacterium, assembly GCA_964243175.1. Classification (GTDB taxonomy): domain Bacteria; phylum Acidobacteriota; class Terriglobia; order Terriglobales; family Acidobacteriaceae; genus EB88. The sequence goes on along the minus strand of CAXTEW010000070.1, from coordinate 3,290 downwards.
CTTCGCCTGCGTTCGGCCTGCGACTTCATCATGCAGATCGTGGCCTCGCAGATTGAGTCCCGCCAGCATGCGATGCGGCTTGAAAGCGCCCTCCGCGCCAAGGAGATCCAGGCGCGACTGCTTGCCTCCATGGCCGCGCAGGAGAGCTACACCGATGGCATGGCCCGCTCGCCTTCGCTCCTCCTGGAGCTGGTGAGTGCCGACGGCGTGGCGATCGTGACTGGGTCGAGCGTCGCCTGCTTCGGCGTTACCCCCTCGGAGCAGCAGGCGCTGCAGTTATCCGAGTGGATCCGCGAGACCCAGCCAGAACTCCTCTTCGCAAGCAACAGCCTCGCTTCGATCTATCCCGAGGCCACAGCGTTCTGCGGCGAAGCCAGCGGGGTTCTCGCCCTCTCTGTTTCGAAGATCCACAACACCCGCCTGCTCTGGTTTCGGCGGGAGCTCGTCCAGACCGTTCGCTGGGCCGGCGATCCAGACAAGCCCGGGCAGTCGCCAGCCTCGGGCCTGGTTCCTAATCCCGGCAGTGCAGCGGCGGCCTCCGCCAGTCTGCCCGGAAACATCATGCACCCGCGCCACTCCTTCGACGAGTGGCGGCAGACGCTGCGCGGTACCTGTGAACCCTGGACCGCTGAAGAATTGTTAACCGCAGAGGAGTTCCGCAGCGCGGTGCTCGAAATCGTGCTCCATCGCGCCGAAGAGCTGGCCTCACTCGCCGCCGGCCTCCAGGTAGCAAACGAGGAGCTCGAGGCCTTCTCCTACTCCGTTTCGCATGACCTGCGCGCGCCTTTCCGGCACATCTCCGGCTTTTCCGAGATGCTGCGGGAAGAGGAGGGTGACCGGCTCAGCGAGAATGGCCGCCGCTATCTCGCGACCATCATGGATTCGGCCCGCTTCGCCGGGCTGCTGGTCGACAGCCTGCTGGATTTCTCCCGTTTTGCACGCAGCAAGATGAGCCTCCGTCCAGTCAATATGGAGCAGGAAGTCGATTCCGAGTGGCAGGCCGTGCTCTACGACGAAGGGCAGCAGCGTTCGGTTGACTTTTCCCGCGGTCCGTTGCCGCTGGTCATGGCTGACCCGCAGCTCCTGCGGCAGGTCCTGCGCAACCTCTTCTCGAACGCCCTCAAGTACACCAGCCGTCAGCGCCACGCCGTGGTACGCATGGAAGCGCAGCAGCAGGGCGCGCTCATCGTCTTCTCCCTTCGGGACAATGGCGCGGGCTTTGATCAGCAATATGCGGGAAAACTGTTCGGGATCTTCCAGCGTCTGCACCGGATGGAAGACTTCGAGGGCACTGGCATAGGTCTTGCCAATATTCGCAGGATCATTACCCGGCACGGCGGCAATGCCTGGGCGGAAGGGGAAGTAGGCCGTGGCGCCACGTTCTACTTCAGCCTTCCCACGCCTGGCGCTGATCAGCCGCACCGGGCGGAGAACGAATGAATTCACTCAAGCCAATCCTCATCGTTGAGGACAATCCAAATGACCTGGCACTTACCCTGCGGGCGCTCGAGAAAAGCCGGCTTGCCAACGAGGTCGTCGTTGCCAGAGATGGCGCCGAAGCCGCTGACTACCTGTTCCGCCGCGGCGTCTACGAGACTCGCTCCACAGGCAATCCCGCGGTCGTTCTGCTCGATCTCAAACTCCCCAAGATCGATGGGCTGGAACTGCTGCAGATGGTCCGCGAACATGACGACACTGCCCGCATCCCCATCGTGCTGCTGACTTCCTCCCGCGAAGAGCGCGACGTGGTGACCGGCTACAGGCTCGGCGTCAACGCGTATGTGGTCAAACCTGTCGACTTCAGCGAGTTTGTCCAGGCCATTCAAAACCTGGGCGTTTTCTGGGCTGTACTGAACGAGCCTCCTCCAGGCAGCGCCCGGGTGGTTCGCAATGGTTGAGGACGCGCCCAGAAAGACAGTCAGCATCCTGATGCTGGAAGACAACGCACTCGATGCCGAGCTGGTGACGGCCCGGCTGCGCAAGGCCCTGGCTCCGGAGATCACGCTCGCAGCAGATCGCCGGCAGTTTGATGAGGCACTCACGGCAGGGACCTACGATATTATCCTTGCCGACTATGCGCTGCCGGACTTTGACGGCCTCGCTGCTCTTCGCCTCACTCGCGAACTGCTGCCCCACATACCGTTCATCTTTATCTCCGGGCGCGTGGGCGAAGAGGTTGCCATCGAGACACTGCAGCGCGGGGCGACCGACTACGTACTGAAGCACCGCATGGAGCGGTTGGTACCGGCTGTGCTCCGCGCCCTCAAAGAGGCCGAGGAGCATGCCATCCGCATGCAGGCGCAAGCCATGTTCCGCCAGAGCGAACTGCGTCTCCGCCAGGTCATCGATGCCGTGCCGCAGATGATCTGGGTGGCCGCGCCCGACGGCCGGCTCATCTACAGCAACCAGGCCTGGACGGAGAATTACGGCGGCAGCGTCGAGCGCTGGTGCGAACCGAAACTCTTCCACCCCGCCGATTTTGCCAATCTCGGCACCGCATGGAACGCGGCCCTGCCTACTCTGGCTCCCTTCAGCATTGAGGTGCGCATGCTGCGCCAGGCCGATGCGACCTACCGCTGGCACCTGCTACGCATGACCCCCATGGCGGACGAGGGCGCGGACGGGGAGCCCGAGGAGAATGGGCAGGAACGCGACTGGCAGAGCACCAACTGGCTTGGCACCGCGACCGACCTCCAGGACCAGAAACTCAATGAGGAAGCACTGCGGACTGCGGAAAAGCTCTCCGTTACGGGCCGCATGGCCGCCGCGATCGCCCATGAAATCAACAACCCTCTCGAGTCGCTCACCAACCTTCTCTACCTGGTCAAGCTTGAGTCTGCCGGAAATGAGCGCGCGCTTCGCTTTCTGAACATGACAGAGAACGAGCTTGAACGCGTTTCTTCAATCACCAAGCAGACCCTGCAGTTCTACCGGGACCCCTCCATGCCGGGCGAGATCGATGCGCGCCAGATTCTGGAAGAGGTCGTACGCCTTTTCAGCACGAGAATGCGGTCGAAGAGCATTCGCTACAGCCTGAATGCGCGGCCCCACATCCTGTTCCGCGCCATCAAGGGAGAGATCCGGCAGGTCCTGATCAACCTGGTGAACAATGCCATCGACGCTGTACCGGCCGGCGGCTGTATCGATATCTACGCGGACGATGTGGAGCTGGATGGCCAGCCTGCTGTGTGCATCCTGGTCGAGGATGATGGTGCGGGCATCACGACTGAACAGTCTTCCCGCTTGTTCCAACCCTTCTTCAGTACCAAGGGCGCCCACGGTACCGGGCT
>CAXTEW010000069.1:1923-11565 GCA_964243175.1 uncultured Acidobacteriaceae bacterium | reverse complement strand
AGCCTTCCGACTTGCGACAGAAACAGACTTCAGCTTCCTGATTGATCGCGATCGGCAAATGCTGTCCATCGGCTACGACGTACCCGCCGGCGAGCTGCATGCCGCCTGCTACGACATGCTCGCCTCCGAGGCGCGTATCGCCGCATTTCTGTGCGTCGCGAAAGGTGATCTGGAACAACAAAGCTGGTTCAAGATGGGCCGCACCCACACACTCGCGTATGGTCATGCCGTGCTGCTCTCCTGGACCGGCACCATGTTTGAATACCTGATGCCGTCGCTCTGGATGCGCTCTTACCCGAACACGCTCATGGCGCGCACCTTGACTGGTGTGGTTGCAGTACAGCGCGCGTTCGCAAAGCAGCTCCACTTACCCTGGGGTATCTCGGAGTCAGGCTACGCCGAGCTTGATGACGGTGGCCACTATCACTACAAAGCCTTCGGCATCCCAGAAATTGCGCTGAAGTGGGACGCCACCTCGGGACCAGTGATCGCCCCGTACGCCAGTTTTCTCGCACTCGGAATCGACCGTGATGAAGCACTCCGTAACTTGCACACCATGGCGCGTTCCGGCTGGGGCGGGGCGTACGGTCTGTACGAAGCAGTGGACTATGTGCAGGGTCGCGACAAGCCGAGGCTGGTGCGCGAGTGGATGGCGCACCACCAGGGCATGTCGCTGATGGCGTTGCTGAACCTGCTGCAGGACGATGCGTGCAAGCGCTGGTTCCATGCCAACCCACACCTGCAGGCGACCGAGCTGCTGCTGCATGAAAAGCCTATCCGCGAGGCCGCGTTGCGGCAGGAAGTGAAGCAGCAACCGCAACGTCGGCCTGAGCCACAGCCTGCCTAGTCAGCCCCAGACCGCCTGTGCGGCTCGCAACCATTCGTGGCGTGTACTCGTTTGTTCTGTCCAGGTGCGACACGCGGTGTCGCACCGGCGGAGTCGGATAATCTGCTTTTCGCCTCCCATGTTGCGCGGCGGAACCAGCGAACTACACCACGAAGTACTTCGCCTGTGAATGATGCACCACCAAAGCATTCGTGCTCTGTTCCGGCTCCAGGTGAAAACCCTCGGTAAGTCGCACCCCGATATTTTCTTCCGGCTTGAGTAAGTCGAAGATCTTTGTCTGGTCCTCGAGATTAGGGCAGGCCGGGTAGCCGAACGAGTAGCGCGAACCGCGATACTTCTGATGAAACAGATCGCGTACCTCGGCTGCATCCTCGGAGTCAATACCAAGCTCCTGGCGAATCAGCTTGTGTGCATACTCTGCCAGCGCCTCGGCTGTTTCCACGCCGAGTCCATGCACATAAAGGTAGCGCGTAAAGTCGCCCGCATCGAAGAGCTTCTTGGTTTCTTCACTCGCACGGTCACCGATCGTGACAACTGAGAAGCCGATCACATCCATCCGGCCGGAACTCCGGGGATGAAAGAAGTCTGCGATAGAAAGCTTGCGCCCATCGCGCTGGCGCGGGAAGTGAATACGCAGACGCTCGCGCGGCACAGACGCCTTTGCATCGTCCGGCTCGTACACGACGACATCATTGCCTTCGGACTGTGCAGGGTAAAAGCCATAGACGAGCTTCGGCCAGAACCAGCGCTTCTCCTTGATCTCCTGTTTCAGCCCGTTCAGTATGGGACGATACTTCTCCTCGACCAGGCGCATGTAGTCAGTCGCCGACGCCGTTTTCAACTGCCACTGATTCTTGAAGAGTGCTGTTTCGTTGATATACGAAAAGATAAGGTCGAGATCAAAATCCTTGCACACGCGGTTGCCAAAGAATGCCGGGATGGGAGTCTGTTCCTCGGGCACGACCCAGCTTGAACGGGTTGGCAGCCCGTCCGCCCCGGGCGCGTCGAGCGGCAGCGCCTGCGCAGCGGCGATGTGCGGTGCAACCGGATAGATCTTTACCTTGCTGCCTTCTTCCAGGCGGCGCGACCGGGTATCCTCCTCGGTGGTCAGGTCGCTCATTACGTGCAGCCCTGCGAACGCATCTTCCGCGTAGAAAACCGCCGAAGAATATTCCTGCCGCAGATCCTGTTCGACATACTTCCGGGTAAGTGCCGCGCCACCGCAGATCACGGGCGTCGACATCTCCAGCCGCTGCAGATCCTGGATCACGTACTTCATTTCAAGGGTCGATTTCACCAGCAGGCCGCTTAGCCCGATGGCGTCGGCCTTGTGCTCCTGCGCAGCCCGGATGATTGCGTCGGCAGGCTGCTTGATCCCCAGGTTGACGACCTTGTACCCGTTATTCGAGAGGATAATATCGACCAGGTTTTTACCAATATCGTGCACGTCGCCCTTAACAGTGGCGAGCACGATCGTGCCCTTCTGCGTGCCTTCTACACGCTCCATCTTGGGCTCGAGATAGCCGACCGCCGCCTTCATCACGGCAGCCGAGTCCAGCACCGAAGGCAGCTGCATCTTGCGCGCGCCAAACAGGTCGCCTACTGTCTTCATGCCATCCAGCAGCACGGTATTGATCAGCTCCAGGGGCGTATACGTAACCAGCGCGGTATCAATTACGTCTTCCAGCGACTGTTTTGATGCGCCTTGCCCCAGCGTTCGTTCGCCTCGAATGATAAGCTGCTTCAGCTTGTCCTCGAGACCAAGGTCCTCGACTGCGATCTCATCCTGCTTCGCGCTAGGGTCAAGCCCGGTGAAGTGCGCCATGTATATCTGCAGTGGGTCGCCTTCTGACCGGTCGTGAAAGATCAGCTTGCGGGCCAGTTCCACTTCCCGTTCGGGTATCTTGTACAGCGGGTAGATCTTGGAGTAGTTCACGATCGCCGCGTCCAGCCCGCGATCGACCGCCTCCTTTAGAAAGACACTATTCAGCACACGGCGCGCGTACGCGTTCAGTCCGAAAGAGATATTGCTGACACCAAGGATTGTTTTCGCTTTCGGCAGCTCCTGCTTGATCCGGCGCACAGCTTCAAGTGTTTCCATGCCGGCATCGCGATAGTCTTCCTGCCCGGTCGAGATTGGCAGCGTCAGTGGATCGAAGAGGATGTCTTCACCGCGCATCCCGTAGCGCTCGGTAGCCATCGCGTAGATACGTTTCGCGATCGCGACTTTGCGATCCGCCGTGAGCGCCATCCCTTCTTCATCGATAGTGAGCGCGATCACTCCCGCGCCATAGCGGCGTGCCATGGGCAGCACCAGGCTGGTGCGCTTCTCGCCATCTTCAAGATTGATAGAGTTGATCAGCGGCTTGCCAGGGACACGCTTTAGCGCTTCCTCGACCACGTCGGCTTCTGTCGAATCGATAAGGATCGGCGCCGTTACGCGCGTAGCTATCTTTTCAAGTACGCCATTCATGTACGCTTTTTCATCTTCGCCAACGACGGCGCAGCAAAGGTCCAGCATCTGGGAGCCTTCACTCGTCAGCCGCTTGGCCATGGCAAGAATGCCGTCATAGTCGCCAGCGCGCACCATGTCACGAAACTCGGCGCCGCGCGTGGTCGTGTTCATTTCCTCGGCAACGATCACGGGCTGGCCATCGACCTCGAGCGGGGTTGCGCTAAAGGCACTTGCCGCAACGCCCTGCGGCTTGACTATGCGACGCGCCGGCACCGCATCCTTCACTGCCTCCACCACGGCGCGCAGGTGCTCGGGCGTGGTGCCACAACAACCGCCCACAACCTGCACACCATACTCCGTAACAAAGCGGCGGTGGTACGCGGCAAGCTCATGCGGTGTCAACTTGTACACGGCGACGCCACCCTCGTTATGCGGCAGCCCTGCGTTCGGCAGAACACTGATCGGTCGCGTGGAGTTCTGACACAGAAAACGTACCGCGTCATTCATCTCGGCAGGACCGGTTGCGCAGTTCAAACCGATAACGTCAGGGTTGAAGCACTCAACCACTGCCAGCGCGGCGCCTATCTCCGAGCCCAGCAACATGGTGCCTGTCGCCTCAAGCGTGACCTGCATCTGCAGCGGCACCTGTCGCCCTGCAGCGCGCATGGCATCGTGGCAGGCGGCCAGCGCGATCTTGGCCTGCAGCAGGTCCTGGCTGGTTTCAATCAGCAGGATGTCGACGCCGCCCTCAAGCAGCGCCTTTGCCTGCTCGCGATACATGGCGGCCATGGCGTCATAGCCGATATGCGCGAGCGAAGGCAGCTTGGTCGTGGGTCCGATGGAGCCGGCTACAAAACGTGGTCTCGAGGGCGTCGCGAACTGCTGCGCCACATCTTTTGCCAGCCGTGCCGCAGCCAGGTTCAACTCGCGCGTTTGCGCCCCCAGTTCGTACTCATCCAGCACCACGCGCGTCGAGCCAAAGCTGTTGGTTTCTACCACATCGCAGCCGGCCTCGAAGAAGCTCGCATGGATGCTGCGGATGATGTCAGGCCGCGACAGCACCAGCAGCTCGTTGCAGCCTTCTTTCCCCCAATAGTCATCGACCGTGGGCGCGTGTATCTGGATGTTGGTTCCCATCGCGCCGTCGTAGACAAGGACACGCTGCTGCAGTAAGTCGAGAAATGCGGACATAGGTTTAGAAGGCGCTGAAGTGCGCGCATCTCCGATTGTAAACGGCCCAGGAGTCCGTTCTGCCCGGCGGGCTGAAGCGGCGCCGCTCTCCCGTGCATCCAACCAGCATGGAGCTTACAGAACGAGGATCGGCTGGCGAGCCGGCGCATCAATCCTTTTTCGCCGACGCCGTGGGTCTGGAGCTGGCCGAACTGCGGCAGATGCTGTCCCGCGTCAGCCGCGACGAAGTCAAACCGGCGGTCGATCTCCTTTTCTGCAGCAAGCGCATCTTCACCACGGGCGCGGGCCGCAGCGGTCTCGCGCTTCGCATGGCGGCTATGCGCCTGATGCACCTGGGCCTCACTGTCTATGTCGCGGGCGAGACAACGACGCCTGCGATTCGCGCTGGTGACCTGCTCATTGTTGCCTCCGCTTCTGGCAACAGTGCCAGCGCCGTGCATGCGGCGGAGATAGCACGGAAGGCGGGCGCGCAGGTACTCGCCATCACCACGCGATCTGACAGCAAGCTTGCGCTGCTCGCGAGCAACCGCGTCACCCTGGAGGCGGCCACCAAAGATGAGTATGGCAAGCGCGTGTCCGAGCAGTATGCAGGGTCACTCTTTGAACAAGGAGTGCTGCTACTCTTCGACGCTATTTTCCATGGGGCATGGAAGGCTGGCCAGCTCCCTGCGGAAGAATTGATGCAACGCCACGCTAACCTCGAATAACGCCACCCATTCCCCATTTCACAGCAACAGAAGATAACAGGAGAAACACACAGTGAAGCTACAAGTAGCCATGGATCTGCTTTCCGTCGACGACGCCCTTGCACTACTCGAAAAAGTACACGAGTATGTCGATGTGATTGAGCTGGGTACGCCGCTGATCAAGCAGGAGGGCCTTTCCGCTGTCACCAGGATCAAGCAGGCCTACCCTGACAAGATCGTCTTTGCAGATATGAAGACGATGGATGCCGGCGAGCTCGAGGCCGACATGGCGTTCAAGGCCGGTGCCGACCTGATGACCGTGCTTGGCGCTGCAGGCGACAGCACCATTGCCGGCGCGGTGAAAGCTGCGAAGAAACATGGCAAGGGTGTTGTGGCGGACATTATCGGTGTCGAGGACAAGCCGGCCCGGCTGAAGCAGTTGAAGGAGCTGGGCGTCGCCTTTGCTGAACTGCACGCAGGCCTCGATGAGCAGGCCCAAAGCGGCTACTCGATCGACTCGCTGCTCGCCGCGGGCAAGGGCGCGGATATCCCGTTCTCGATTGCGGGCGGCATCAACATCGATCGTATCGAGCAGGTTGAGGCTTCCGGTGCCGTGATTGCGGTTGCTGGCGCTGCCATTTACGGCGCCCCGGACCCGGCTGCAGCAGCCAAGGCGCTTCGCGACAAGATCAAGAAGCATGGTTGATCCAGCGCCTGTACATGAAGAAAGGCCCGGCGTGTGCCGGGCCTTTTTTCGTCCTGTTCTCTGTTACAGGACCGGCTCCACCGGGTCCACGACCCATATCGCCAACTCGCCATCAAGAATAGATCCAATCGCCTTGCCAGCTGCTTCGAAGTGATCAGAACTCTTGTGCTGCTCAAATTCTTCGGGCCCCGCGTACTCTTCACTGAAGAAAAACTCGCCCCCGTCAGTTGTCTCGAAGAGTTCGTAAAGCATAACTCCGTCCTCGGTCCGACTTGCCTTCACCAGCTCCAGCAGCTGCTCCCGCAACTCCTGCTCCTTACCCGCCTTCGCCTTTGCCCGCGCAAACACCCGCACTGTCGCCATGCTGTTGCCTCCATGCAGTGAGATGCAGGCTGAAACGGAAAACAGCGGCCCCGTAAGGCCGCCGCTCGTGATGCTTGCTCCGCTTACTTGGTGGCGTTTGTGCCTGACATCGCGCCGCCAGGCAGCCCTGCAATTCCTACCAGCATGTCTTCCTTGCGCATCACCAGGGTCCCGGCATTCAGGCTGGCCAGCTCAAAGCCGTGTCCATGCGTGATAGCGTCTGTCGGGCAGGCTTCTACGCAGTAGCCGCAGAAGATACAGCGGTTGTAGTCGATGTTATAGACCTTGGCGTAGCGCTCGGCACTCGAGATCCGCTTCTCGGCGGTGTTCTCGGCTGCCTCAATATAGATACAGTTTGCCGGGCAGGCCGCCGCGCAGAGGAAGCAGGCGACGCACTTTTCCAGGCCATTCTCGTCGCGCTGCAATACGTGCGCCCCGCGGTAGCGCTCCTGCAGCTGCGCACCCCGGTTTGGCCCCGGACCGTCAGGGTAATTCTCCACTTCGGTCGGCTCGAACATCTCCCCGAAGGTGATGCTCATGCCCTTGGCTATGCCCTTGATATTACCCACGATCGACATGGCTCAAGTATACGATGGGTCGCAAGGAGCTCTTCTATGCGGTCGAATCTTTTGTGGGCAGGGGCACTCCTGGTGGCTGGTTCGGTGCCGCTTGGTGCGCAAAGCGGGACGATGGCGTCTGGCACCGCAGCAGCTCCCGCTTCCTCCCTGACGCTGGCCGGTCCCGGCCAGCAGACCACGCTTTCCCTGGAAGCGCTCAAGGCACTGCCGCATGTGACCGTAAGTGTCACCGACGCACACTCGCACATGAAGCAGACCTACGCCGGCGTTTCGCTAATCTCGCTGCTGGAAAAGGTAGGCGCGCCGGCTCCCGAAGCGGTGCGGGGCAAGGTCCTGGCCGAGTATGTCCTCGCGACCGGCAGCGACAACTACCGCGCGGTGCTGGCGCTCGCGGAGATCGAACCCGGCTTCCACCCCGGGGGCGTCATCGTGGCAGACACCCTCGACGGCAAGCCAATCGACACCCAGCAAGGCCCGCTCAAGTTGATCGTCGAAGAAGATGAAAAGCCGGCACGCTGGGTGCGCAACCTGGTGAAGGTGGAGTTGAAAAGCGGCGACTAAGGGCAAGACCGCCTATGCGGCTGGCAGCCACTGGCGTGGCCTTTTTGACCTGCAAAGTCACCCGCCACGAAGTGGCTGCCAGCCGCACAGGCGGTCTTGCCCTCTACTTGATCCCAAGCTTGCCCCAGATCGAATCCACCCGCGCCTTCGTCGTTGCGTCCATCTCGATCATCGGCGGCCAGGTCCTGGTAAACCCTTCCGCGGGCCACTTCTGCGTGGCATCGATTCCCATTTTCGAGCCCAGGTTTGGCAGCCGCGATGCGTGATCCAGCGAGTCGACCGGTCCCAGCGTGAACTGAATATCGCGCTCCGGATCGATATTGTTCGCAGTCCGCAGCACCACCTCGCCCAGGTCCTGCACATCGCAGTCTTCATCGACCACGACGATCACCTTGGTAAACATCGCCTGGCCCAGCGCCCAGATACCGTTCATCACCTTGCGCGCATGCCCGGCATAGCTCTTCCGGATCGACACGATCATCAGGTTGTGGAAGACGCCCTCGACCGGCAGGTTGATGTCGACGATTTCAGGCAGCGTCAGCTTCATCAGCGGCAGAAAGATGCGCTCGACCGCCTTGCCCATCCAGGCATCTTCCATTGGCGGCTTGCCCACGATCGTCGCCGCATACACAGGATTCTTGCGGTGGGTGATCGCCGTGATGTGGAAGACGGGGTACTCATCTTCCATGGTGTAGAAGCCCGTATGGTCGCCAAACGGCCCCTCAGTCCGCAGTTCGTCCAGCTTGACGTAGCCTTCGAGGATGATCTCGGCATGCGCCGGCACTTCGAGATCCACGGTCTCGCACTTCACCACTTCCAGCGGCTTCTGCCGCAGGAAGCCCGCGACCATGTACTCCTCGACCTCCGGTGGCGCGGGTACGATGGCAGAAAAAGTCGTCGCGGGATCCGTGCCGATCGCCACCGCCACTTCGAGCCGATCACGCAACTGCTTCGTATAAGCCACCGAAGGAGTAGACGGAGGCACCAGGCTTGCGACCTTGGACTTGGCGGCTACGGATGCCCCACCCTTCACCGTACCGCCCGCAGTCTGTGCCATCTGCGCCACGCGCGCCGCCGCGTCTCCGGCATCGGCGCGCATGCGATCCCGCAGATGCTCGGCCGCGTTTTTCTGCCGCTGCCAGTGCATGCCGGTCGTCTGCCCGTCGTACACCTGGATGCGGTACATACCCACATTGCGCTTGCCGGTTTTCGGATCGCGGGTCACGACGCAGGGCAGCGTGATGTAACGGCCCCCATCCATGGGCCAGCACTGCAGCACGGGAAACTCAAGCACGTTGATGGTGTCGCCGCGCTTGCCAATCTTGATCACTTCCTTGCACGCCGCATCCTTCGCGGCAATCGTCTTCGGGAAAAACTTGCCTATGTCTGCCAGCATCGGCAGCAACTTCAGCTTCTCCATCAAACCTTCAGGCGCCTTCATCTCGAGCAGCGTGCGAATGCGGCCTGCGACTTCATCGAGCGAATCGACATCGAGCGCCAGCTTCATGCGCGCTTCTGACCCGAACTGGTTCATCAGCACACGCGCGCCGGGATAACCCTTCACCTTCTCGAACAGCAGTGCTGGACCGCCCGGCGTTGCGCCACGCTTGCCGGCCTTCGATGCGCGGTCAGTAATTTCGGCTATCTCGAGGATCGGGTCGACTTCTTCGCGTACGCGCACCAGTTCACCTGCCCGGTCCATTGCCTTGATCCACTCCCGTAAATCCTGATACGGCACGCAGTTTTCTCCCTATGCTTGCCGGAGCAAGCGTCTCTTCCAGTTTATGTGTGTTCGAAGGGTGCAGCGCCTGACCCTGGAGGAGGAACCTTGATCCCGCGCAGAAAAGAAAAAGCCCCGACATCGTCGGGGCTCTCCTTGTGCGAAGCAGCAGACCGGCACAAGGTGCCGCGCCGCCCGTCCGGCCAGGACCTACTTTTCGGCCATGCGGTGCTCGTACTCGGCTTCATTGGGAGTGTGCGCCAGTTCTGGGTGCTCATTCTCCAGGAGGAAGCCCATGACACGCCGCTCGTAATCCGGATCTGCCTTCGCAAAATGCGAAAGCTGCAGCTTCTGGATACGCATCGGGGTCTGGCCCAGGCTGATCGCGATGTTTTCGCAGAGCAGGTTCTTCTGCTCCTCGCTCATCATCCGGTACAGGTTTCCCGCCTGGGTGTAGTCGTCGTTGCCTTCGCGGTGGTTGTAGCGCGCCGCCGGTTCGCCGGAAAGGCGAATCGCATGGTCACGATACTTCGCA